>NZ_JAPCJA010000028.1:0-58803 GCF_027707745.1 Aeromonas sp. QDB23 | reverse complement strand
CTGGAGAAACAAGCGGGACAGTTTGTGCTGCCGGAACGAAGGGAGCGAAGTTACCCCCGCTGCGTGAAGCCAAGGCCCCAGAGGTATAGTGTGAAAAAAGCCAATAAAAACAATGCCAGTCAGGCTTAACTGACTGGCATTAACCTCATGGTCGGTTTTTTGCTTTCCGGCAAACGCAAACACCTATGCCGACAAGGGAGCAAGAGCCACGCAGTGGCGGATCATCCACGCTCTCACCACCCCGGTTTGCAAAGCCCTGGTAGCAACATCAGGACTGTTCGTATTTCCAGCTCACGTCCCCCTCCTATCCTGCTCTTGTGATTGCCCAACCCGACAAACGTTCCCCCTGTCACGGCGCAGTGCAACAAGGTGATTGCAAGGCCATCTCATTAGCGCAACACACCTCCCCTTGCGAATGTTACTCAGCGCCCATTAATTGCTCAGCGATTGGATATCATTTTGAAAAACTGATACTTAAGTAGCTACACTAGCCATTATCAACATGCAGGGACGTGTCACAAATGAGTTTGATTGGCTTGGTACTGGCGTTGATCGCCATCCTTGGCGGCAACATGATCGAGGGTGGCCACCCCAGTGCACTGCTCGATCTGCCCGCATTCCTTATCGTAATAGGCGGCACCATTGGCGCTGCGCTGACCCAGTTTCCTTTCTCCGTCGTCGGCAGCACCTTGAAGCGCTTCAAATGGCTGCTCTCCCCCCTCAAACTCGACATGCAGGAACAGGCCCAGTTGCTGGAGACCCTGGCAGGCAACGCCCGCCGCAGCGGTATGCTGGCGCTGGAAGGGATGATCGAGGAGATCAAGGATCCCTTCCTGAAGAAAGGGGTGCAGATGATGGTCGATGGCTACGAGAAGAACAAAATCCACGAGGTGCTGGAGAACGAGATCGAATTTGAACAGGAAGATCTCGAACAAACGGTCAAATTCTATGAAGCCATGGGCGGCTACTGCCCGACCATGGGGATCGTCGGCGCGGTATTTGGCCTGATCCACGCAATGGGTCTGCTGGATGCCCCCGACAAGCTGGGTGGCGCCATCGCGGTGGCCTTTATCGCCACCATCTACGGGGTATCCGCCGCCAACCTGATCTTCTTGCCGTTCGGCAACCGCTACAAGGGGTTTGCCCACCAGATCCGCCACTACAAGGAGATGACCCTGACCGGCATTCTCTGCATCGTGGATGGCGAGTCCCAAGCGCGCCTGCAAGTTACCCTCGAACCTTATCTGGGAGGCCATGGTGGCCAAAAAGAAAAAAGCTGAAGCGCCGGAGAACCACGAACGCTGGCTGGTCTCCTATGCCGATTTCATGACCCTGCTGTTTGCCCTGTTTGTGGTGCTCTACTCCTTTGCCATGGCCAAGCAGTCCGAAACCCGGGTGCTTATCCAGGGCTTTATCGAGTCACTGGGTAAAATCGGCCTCATCTCCCCTCCTGCTGGCTCACCCGTGATGCAGGGCGGTACCGGCATTCTTGAACCGGAATCGAAGACCACACCAAGCAGCTCGGAAAAAGAGACCCTGCTGGATAAAGAGGCGCAACCCGCAGCATCGGACCCCTTCAACGAGACCATAGGTGCCTCGGAAAAACCGAGCGCCACCGAAGCCTGGCCCCACAAGACCAAGGAGCAGGAGTGGGTGCAGGTGACCAAGCAGAAGCTGGAACAGCAGCTCAAGGCACAGATCGAATCCAAGGATCTCGAGGTCGAGCAGCTTGGCAGTCAGCTGGTGATCCGCATCGGCGAGAAGGCGCTGTTCCCCTCCGACTCGGCGTTCCTGCAACCCCAGTTCGTCCCGCTGGTCCACAAGATCTCCGGCATTTTGGCCAACATTCCGGGACAGGTGGTGGTCACCGGTCATACCGACAACTCCCAGGCGCCGGTGGAGCTCTATCGCAACAACTGGGAGCTCTCGGTGCTGCGGGCCTCCTCCATCGTGCAGACCATGCTGGCCAACCCCCAGCTGGATGCCAGACGGGTCATTGCCCAGGGAGTTGCCGACACCCAGCCCCGTTTCGCCAATGACACCCCCGAACATCGCCAGGCGAACCGCCGGGTCGATATCACCCTCTCCCAAGGCAAGGCAGCAGAAGAGTCGCTGCAACTGCTCAAACCCTGATCACCCTGCTCCCGCCTCGCGCGGGAGTTTCTTTTTAAAAACAAATAACTCAATAATATCAACACCATAAGATCTTAATGATAATGATTTCCATTTATTGTCAAGTGGTCAGGCCTCTGCAATAATGCCGCCCCTCAGGCTCAAATAAAAACAATTATCATTATGAACAAACTGTTTCAGGCATGGCCGGCACTCCTGTGTGCCTCCGCTGGCGCGGCCGATCTTCCCCCTGTGGAGAAGGCGCGCAGCGACGACACCATCATTGTTACCGGACAACGGGTACAACAGAAACTCTCCGATGTCTCCGGATCCATCACCGTCATCACCCAGGAAGAGCTGGACCGTCAGGTCGCCAGCGAGCTGACCCATGTGTTTCGCAAGATCCCCGGTGTCTCGGTCACCGGCTCTGCCGGGCGACCGCAAAACATCAGCGTGCGCGGCATCGGGGGCAACCGCATCCTGCTGATCAAGGATGGGGTGCGCGTCAGCGACGGCTTTGGCGCCGACAACATCAATGACAAGGTGGGGCGCTTCAACTTCGACCTTGATGACATCAAGCAGATCGAGGTGGCCAAGGGGGCCGGTTCCTCCCTGCATGGCTCGGATGCCATCGGTGGCACCGTGGTGATGAACACCAAGCAGCCAGAAGATTATCTGCAACAGCAGGATAGCTATCTGGCGGCCAAGACCCTCTACGGTGGCGACAGCAACAAGAAGAAGCTCAGCATGACCGGCGCGGCGCGGGCGCTGGAGAGCGAACATCTGTTGCGCCTCTCCGGCTGGCGCGGCAACGAAACGGCCAACTTTGAGGAGAGTCGCATTCCGGCGGATCTGGATGGCATGAGTGCCTCCACCAGCAGCCGCCTCCCCCTCAATGCCCATCACGCCCTGCGACTGGAGCTGGACTACTACGAAGATCACGCCAAACGCCTGATGGGCCCCAAGGCGGTGCCTCAACCCGATGGCAGCTGGAATGTGGTCGGCTTTCAGGAAAACAGTGATCAACGTACTCAGGGCGGCAAGTTCAGCTGGGAAGCCAACGATCTGGGCATGATCGATACCCTCAACTGGAGCCTGTTTGGCAACCAGTCACGCAACGAGGCCAACCAGCGCCAGCTGCTGCGCAACGATGCCCTGAGCGGCTATCCCAGATATCGCAGCCAGCGCACCCTCTCCACGTTCGAGGAGCTGCGCCTTGGCAGTGAGCTGGAGCTGCAGAGCAAGCTGACCACCGGCTCGCTGGATCACACCTTCAGCTACGGTGTGGAAGTGGAGCAGGCCAACCACGAGCGGCCGGTCAGCAATCTGACCCTGGAAGATGGCATCACCGCCCAGGGACAGAAAGCCCCCTTCAGCAAAGCCGAGACCCGCCGCGATGGCATCTGGCTGAGCGATGTGATCGATCTGGGCAGCTGGCAGTTTACCCCGACCCTGCGCTTTGACCGCCAGCGCCTGCGCGCACCGGACAGCAATCTGGCCGAGAACCACAGCGACCACATCTCCCCCAGTCTGGCGGCCAGTTACCGCTTCAACGAGACATGGCGCAGCTGGCTCAGCTATGCCAACGGCTTCCGCGCCCCCGCTTACGATCAGGTTTACGGCAACATTCCCCACTACTTTGCCATGCCGCCGTTCGAGATCATTGCCAACCCCAACCTCAAGGAGGAGACCAGCCACAGTCTGGAGTGGGGAGTGAATGGCCAAAGCGACAACTGGAGCGTCAAACCGGCCGTTTTCTACAACCGCTACTACAACTTCATCGACTGGCGCCAGACCGGTTTCCGCATCGATGACGGTGTCTTCCTGCGCCAGTATCGCAACGTCGCCAAAGCAGAAACCTGGGGCGCCGAGCTGGCCGCCAGCCTCTGGCTGAGCGACGAGTGGGAGCTTTCGACCAATCTGGCCTGGATGGATGGCAAGGATCACCGCGGCGAGCCGCTGCGAACCCAGGCACCGCGGGAAGGCAACACCACCCTGCGCTGGCAGCAGCTCGACTGGGGTGTTGAGCTCAGTGGCAACTATGCCGCCGCCATGACCAAGGTGCCCCAGTGCGCCAGTGCCCAGACTGGCTACAGCGGTGCCTGCCAGAGCAGCGCGGGCTGGTTCAGCCTGGATCTCACCGGCGACTGGCAGATCACCGACGCGCTCAAGGTCAATGCCACCATCGGCAACCTGCTCGATACCCGCTACGTCCGCTATCAGGATGTGGCCGGACTCCCGGCTGGCAGCGACACCTCCCTCTACAGCCAGAGCGGCCGCTATCTGTCAGCCAGCCTCAGCTACCGTTTCGTGGGGATGTGATGAAGCATCATGCAATCATGGCGGCCCTGTTGGCCGCCCCGTTGGCGTGGGCGCAAGAGGCCCTGCCACCGCCGATCCCATCCCAATCACACCTGATTTCGGGCAATCCCGTACGCCAGGATCCCTACTTCTGGTTGCGGGACGAGAGCCGCAGCAACCCGGCCATACTCGCTCTGCTCAAGCAGCACAATCGCTGGAGCGAGCAGCAGCTCGCCGCGCAGCAGCCGCTGGAGGCGATCCTGCGCGCCGAGTTTGCCAACCATCCGGCGGGGGAACCCGTACCGGACAACTGGCTTGTGCGCGGCGATCAGGCATGGCAGCTGCGCCCGGACGGCTCCCTCTGGCAACGCCACGGGGGCAAGGTTCAGCAACGGCTTCCCGCCAGAGCGGGTGAGGGCTATTACGACGCGGGCGGCTGGGCCCTGAGCCCGGATAACCGCACGCTGGCCATCGCAGAAGACAGACGCGGCGATCTCGACTATCAGGTCACCCTGCTCGATCTCCAGAGCGGCAAGGCGCTGGCCAGTTTGGCGCAGCGCAGCGCCGATCTCGCCTGGTCACAAGATGGTCGCACCCTCTACACCATCGCCAACGAGCGCGACACCCTGCGCCCCTGGCAGCTGCGTGGCTGGCAGGATGGCCAAGAGCAGACTCTCTATGAGGAGCAGGATCCCGCCTGGCTGCTCAGCCTATATCGCACCACGGATGGCCAGCATCTGGTGTTGCAGGGCAACAACCACGACAGCTCGGAGCAGTACCTGCTCGACTCGGGCAAGCCGCAGCAGGTCAAACCCCGCCAGCGCGGGGTGGAATACTATCTGGACAGTCAATCCGGCTGGGTGATCAAGAGCAACCGGGAGGGGGCATTTGCCCTCTACTCAGCCAACACGCCGCTCGGTGAGTGGCAGCGCCTATGGCCCGCCAAAGGGGAAGATCTCGGCGATCCCGAGAAGTGGCGACTGTTTGATCGCCATCTGGTGGTGCAATTTCGCCAGCAGGGGGAGGATTGGCTCGCCCTGCTCGATCGCAACGGCCATGAACGCCAGCGCCTGCCGCTGGCCAGTGGCGCCGGTACCGGCTGGCTACAAGGAGAACATGACCCGGCCAGCGACCGCATTCTGGTGCGCAGTCAGGGCTTGAGCCAGCCCCCCGGACAGCGCTGGCTGGATTTGACCAGCAGTCAGTGGATCAACGACCAGCACACCGCAGACAATAAACCATTGCCCTATCAGAGCGAGCGGCGCTGGATCACTTCTGCCGATGGCACCCGGGTACCCGTCTCGCTGGTGTGGCGCAAGGATCTGGCCCCCCGCGCCGTGCTGCTCTACGGCTATGGCGCCTATGGCACGCCAATGCGCCCCTACTACCAGAAAGAGCTGCTGAGCCTGCTGGATCGGGGCTTTGTCTACGCCATCGCCCATGTGCGCGGCGGCGGCATGCTGGGGGAGCAGTGGACCCGCGATGGACGGGGCATCCACAAGCAGAACGGCATCAGCGACTTTATCGCCGCAGGTAGCACCCTGCGCCACTGGTCGCCCGACACAGCCCCTCTGCCCCTGTTTGCCATGGGTGGCAGTGCGGGGGGCACGCTGGTTGCGGCAGCCCTCAACCAGCAACCGACGCTCTTTAGCGGCGCCGTGTTGCAGGTTCCCTTCGTCGATATGCTCGGCACCATGAGCGATCCCGCCCTCCCCTTGACCCGTCAGGAGTACCAGGAGTGGGGCAACCCGGCCAAGCCCGCAGAGTATCAGGCGATGCGCCGCATCAGCCCCTACGACAACCTGCACCGCGCCCCCTACCCGCCCCTGCTGGTCACTACCGCCCTGCACGACAGCCAGGTGCCCTACTGGGAGCCAGTCAAGTGGCTGGCTCGCCTGCGGGAGCACAGCACGGGCTCCGGCCCCTACCTGCTGCTGACCGAACTGGAGGGAGGCCACCGCGCCGGTGGTGGCGATCGGGCTCGTGAATTTGCCTTCTTGTTGCATCTGGCGGGGATCAACCAATGACCCTACCGCTGATTGGGAGTACCACTATGAAACCCCTGTTGCCCGCCCTCTTGCTGGGGCTGGCTGGCTTTGCCACCGAGGCCGCCGAACTGCGTTTTGTCGAACAGGACGCCCCGGCCGATCCCCGCCTCTGGCTCGAACAGCAGCTCGGCGTCACCCTGAGTGATGCCCCGGCCTATCAGCGCCAAGGCAAGCTGGGCCACTATCTGCACTATCGCCAGCAGCTCAATGGCGCACCGATCGCCGGCCTGATGGCCGCAGTCAGTCTCGATGAGCAGGGTCGCCCGTGGCGTCTCTATCACAATACCCGGCTGATGCAGGCACAGGCGACGCCATGTGACGACGCCAGCCGCACCGGGGTGGATGCCTATACCGCCACGCTGGATGGCGCTGTGTGGCAATTCGCCGGCAGTGACGAGGCCCAGCCCTGGTACTGGCAGGATGGCGACACCCTGACCCCCGCCTGGCGTCTGCTGGCGGTAGAAAGCCAGCCGGGCAACAGCAAGAGCAGCCACTGGCAACTGTTTGTCACTTGCGATGGCAGCGCCCTGCTGGGGCGCACGCTGCAAGAGGCCAGCACCCGTGCCGAAGCGGCCCCGCTGGCAGGGGAAACGGCCACGGTGCAAGCCCGCATCTTTGCCCTCGACCCACGCACCCAGCTGAAAGATGGCAACCTGCTGTGGCGCCATGATCTGGTGCTGGACAACGGGGCCTATCGCACCGTCCCGCTCACGGTACAAAAGGTGGATGACACCTACCTGCTGAGCGGCCCTCGCGCCCGGGTCGTGAACGGCACGGCGCCGGAAACCGTTCCCTTTAGCAGCCCTGATGCCGATGGCTTCCAGCTGGATCACCAGCAGCCCGCCTTCCTCGATATCAATGGCTACTACCATCTGGATCTGGCCCAGCGCCACGTAGAATCCCTGGGCTACCCAACGCTGATGGGCGGCCCCCTGGCCATCGATACCGATGCCGGGGAGCAGGACAACTCACTCTATGATCCCTTCTTGCGCCGGTTGGAAATTGGCCGGGTCGGCGTGCCCGATGCAGAAGATCCCATGGTGATCTGGCACGAGTTTGGCCATGCGGTGCAACACCATATCCTGCCCGACATGGGAGACGAGGGTGACTGGGGCGCCATCGGTGAGGGCTTTAGCGACTATCTGGCCGCCAGCTGGCGCCAGCGCAGTCCAGAGGCTCGCCAGTTCGAGCCCTTCATGGTCTTCAACTGGGATGCCAGGATCAGCGGCCGGATGCCCCGTCAGCTCGATGATCTGCGGGCGCGCTATCACCCGGGCTTCCTCTATCCGGCGCACCTCACCATCAACGGCAGCAACGGCGACCAGCTGTGGGGCACCCCGCTCTTCACCGCGCTGCGCCAGGCCGTTGAACAGTATGGCGAGGTAGCCCGTAACGAGTTCGATACCCTGCTGATTGAATCCCACTTCGGCCTCGGCCCGCAGGTGCGGATGCCCCAGCTGGCGCGCGTCACCGTGGATACCGCCAACCGTCTCTATCCGGATCGCAGCTATGGCAAGCTGCTGGAGCAGGCCTTCCGCCACCACGCCCTGCTGCCCACTCCCATCGCGGCCCGCCTTGCCGATGACAGCTACCTGCTGCCCGGGGAGAAAAAGAGCCTCGCCATTGAACTAACCAACCAGAGCGGCCGCCCCCTGACCGTGGCCGACGCCAGCCTGCTGCCGACCAAGGGGATCATGGGTGACGGTCACTGGCAGGGAGAGCTCAACGCCGATGGCACCGCCCGCTGGACCCTGCCGCTGGAAGCGGCGAGCAACCTGACCTGTGGCGAGGCTGTCACCTTGCCGCTGCAGTTCCAGCTCACCCTGCCCAGTCCCACCGAGCGCCAGACCCGCCTTGACCTGCAACTGCCGATCGGTGAACCGCTCTGGCAACGGGCCATCGGCCAGGGTGGCCAGATCAAGGATGCGGTGAGCAGTGAACGGCACGGCCTGTCCCGCTTCACCCTCACCCTGCCCGAGAGCAAGGCCCGCATCGACAGCGGATTCGTGGTTGCCCTCGATCTGGAGCACAGCAAGCTGGAGCAGCTGGAGATCTGGCTCACCTCCCCTTACGGCACCCGGATCAGCCTGTGGAACAAGGGCTACGCCAGTCATACCCGGCTCAAGGGGGAGTTCCCCCGTGAACTGGTACCGTTCGAATCGCTGGATAAGCTGCACGGCGAACCGCTCGCTGGCCGCTGGCTGCTGGAGATCAACGACACCAGCGCCGGTGACACCGGTCAGTTGCGCAGCTGGCGTGTAGCCCAGCAAGTCGGCGCCCGCTGCGACAAGGATGAAGCCCTTCCCAACACCGGCATCATCCCCCTTGAGCAGGATGAAGGGGGTGGCGGCACGACTTCCCCCCTGCTGCTGTTGCTGGCCCTGTGGCCCCGCCTCTGGCGCCGTAGCACCCCGCGCCGCTGAATCCTGTACCTCGGGGGTTACCGCCCCCGTGAACCTGTGACCGAATCAAGGAATGTGAAGTGAAACCATCCGTACTGGTTATTGCCACCCTCTCAGCCCTGCTCAGCGCCTGTGGCGGCGGGGAAGATAACGCACCACTGGCGATCCCGGACTACCGGGTCGATGTCGCCCTGCCGACCGCCGGTACCCTGTGTGCCGATCTGGATCAGAACTGGCAGTGTGATCCCGCCGATCCTGCCGTCAGCGGCGAAGGAGCGGTGGCCCTTGTCAGCCGCTCGGCCAACATCGTCAACTCGCCCCTGCTGTTCGTACCGCGGGGCGGAGGGCTGCTGCTGGCACATCCGGCCGCCAAAGGGGAGCCACAACGGCTACAACCGACCCTGCTCAGCACCCTGTGGCAGAGCCGCATTGCCGAAGGGGTGGCCGCCGAGCGCGCACTGACGCAGCTGTTGGCCGATCTCGCCCCGCTGCAACCGGGCAGCGACCGCGCGGCCCTCGCGGGTCTCGGCCAGTTTGATCAGGCGCTGCAGCAGGTGGCGAGCAGCGCTGCGGCATCAGCCAGTGGCGGCTGCCCACCATGGGCGAGCTGATGTCACTGATGCACTACGGCAGCCTGGCCAAGGATCCGCTGGGTCAGCGCATCATCGTGGACACCCGTTACTTCCCTGATATCGCCCCCTCGGAGGATGGCTTCTTCCATGGCTACTTCTGGAGCGCCACCAGCAACACCGCCCAGCGCTTCTCCGGTGGCCCCATCAGCAAACGCACGGCCCTGCTCCTGGGAGACGATGCGGGCACCACCTATCCCGCGCTGGTGCAGCAAGATACCTATATCGAACTGATGCAGGTACGACTGGTCGCCACTCCCCAATAATCCGAGGAATATCATGAGTCTTTATCGTTTTTCATTCGCCATGCTGGCACTGCTGGCCCCCCTGGCCCACGGTGCTGCCATTTGTGATGACACCATGGATCGCACCGCCCCCTCTGCCCGTTTTCTTGACCATGGCAACGGCACCGTCACCGATCAACACACCGGCCTCACCTGGATGCGCTGCAAACTGGGGCAAACATGGAATGGCAGCAGTTGCCTGGGGGAACCGACCGTTTACTACTGGCAGCAGGGGCTGCAAGTGGCGGAGCGGATCCGCAGTGACAGCAGCCATGCACTCTATCACTTCGGCGGTGTCAGCCAGTGGCGCCTGCCCGACATCAAGGAGCTGGCGACCCTGGTCGAGCATGCCTGCTACAAACCCTCCCTCAATGAAGCCATTTTCCCGCGCGCCATGGCGGGGGGCGGTAAAGAGGTCAATGAGGGCTATGTCTATCTGATGAGCAGCACGGTGACCTCCGGCAATGGTCAGCGGGCGTATCTGGATATCACCTCGGGAGATATCGGTCTTCGCGTCGTTGGCGCCTACCCGGATCAGGTCTTGCTGGTCGCCAATAAACCCTGACCGCCCCACGCTCGAAACCGGAACGTGATGACAAGAGAGGCTTGCGAGCCTCTCTTTTTATTGCTTTTTGATCGTGCCCGTCTCACCCGACCCCACTTTTCTCACCCCGGCTTTCCCTACCCGTAATACCGATCAGACCTTGCTTCACTCTCGGCATTTACCCCTTTCAGGTGATGGCAAGGAGCAGGGTTCTGCACTTTCCAAGCCTTTCCCGCCCGCCATAACCAACAAAAAAGTGCGCTTCTTAACAAAATTTAATTACCAGTTAACCGATTAATAATTAACCCATAAAAATGACATGTAAATCAGTACGAAAGTGTCATAATGCGTAACATTATTGTTAAGTCACTTGATTAAATTGGTTAGGAAAAACCTCTATGTTTGCTGATATTTCTGCTCAACATTGGGCTTTTGCCATTTATGTCATCGGTGCCATCACCATCTGTCTGGTGATGATAGGTCTCGCCGCCCTGTTGGGGGGCCGTGCCTACGGCCGTACCAAGAACAAACCATTCGAATCTGGTGTCGACTCGGTCGGCAGTGCCCGTCTGCGTTTTTCCGCCAAGTTCTATCTGGTCGCTATGTTCTTCGTCATCTTCGACGTCGAGGCGCTCTACCTGTTTGCTTGGTCCGTTTCCGTGCGCGAAAGCGGCTGGGTCGGCTTTATTGAAGCCACCATTTTCATCGGACTGCTGCTTATCGGCCTGATCTACCTCTGGCGCATCGGCGCACTGGACTGGTCACCGCGCAAACCGCAGCTGAACAACAAAAACAGTGATTGAACCACAGACCCTTTCCTTGAGGTTGCACCATGAAGTACACCCTGACCCGGATTGACCCGGATGCACCCGTTGAGCGCTACCCCCAGGAGCAGCGCCAGACCGTCGATGACCCACTGGCGCAAGAAGCGACGCGCGGCATCATGATGGGCCGTCTCGAGGAGGTGCTGCAAGACACAGTCAACTGGGGCCGCAAAAACTCCCTCTGGCCTTACAACTTCGGCATCTCCTGCTGCTACGTAGAGATGTGTA
The DNA here is from genome assembly GCF_027707745.1 of Aeromonas sp. QDB23. Classification (NCBI taxonomy): domain Bacteria; kingdom Pseudomonadati; phylum Pseudomonadota; class Gammaproteobacteria; order Aeromonadales; family Aeromonadaceae; genus Aeromonas; species Aeromonas sp. QDB23. Next base: position 47,431 of record NZ_JAPCJA010000028.1, on the reverse strand, counting down.
CCGCCTTCACCTCCCCCCACGATGTGGCCCGCTTCGGCGCCGAAGTGATCCGCGCCTCGCCGCGTCAGGCCGATTTCATGGTGATTGCAGGGACCCCCTTCATCAAGATGGCACCGGTGATCCAGCGCCTGTATGAACAGTTGCTCGAACCCAAGTGGGTGATCTCCATGGGGGCCTGTGCCAACTCGGGCGGCATGTATGACATCTATTCCGTGGTGCAGGGCGTCGACAAATTCCTGCCGGTCGACGTCTACATTCCGGGTTGCCCGCCCCGTCCCGAAGCCTTTTTGCAAGCCCTGATGCTGCTGCAAGACTCCATCGGCAAAGAGCGCCGTCCCCTCTCCTGGGTGGTGGGCGATCAGGGGATCTATCGTCCCCAGATGCAGGCCGAAAAAGAGCGCAAGCGCGGCGAACGGATCAATGTGACCAACCTGCGCACGCCGGATGAGATCTGACCATGAAACTGACTCGTGATTTTCCCAGCAATTACGCCATGGCCCAGTGGCAGCCCAGCGACCACCTGGATGCCAAAGTCATTGGCGAACTGTTTGCTCATTTCGGGGCCGAGCACTTCACCGTGCAGACCACGCGTACCGGCGTGCCGGTGGTCTGGCTCCCCCGCGAACTGCTGCAGGATGTGATGGGCTTTTTGCGCAAGGTGCCCTCCCCGTTCGTGATGCTGTTTGATCTCAGCGCCACCGACGAGCGGCTGCGCAGCCATCGCGACGACCTGCCCCAGAGCGACTTCACCGTCTTCTATCACCTCATCTCCATCGACCGTAACGCCGATGTGATGTTGAAAGTGGCGCTGGCCGAGAGTGACCTGCATCTGCCCACCATCACCAACCACTTCCCCAATGCCAACTGGTATGAACGGGAAGTGTGGGATCTGCTGGGCATCACCTTTGATGGGCACCCTCACCTGACTCGCATCATGATGCCCAAGAGTTGGCAGGGTCACCCGCTGCGCAAGGATTACCCGGCGCGCGCCACCGAATTCGATCCCTTCATGCTCGATGCCGCCAAACAGGACATGGAGCAGGAGAACCTGCTGTTCAAACCGGAAGAGTGGGGTCTGGCCCGCGGCAACGAGAACGAGGACTACATGTTCCTCAACCTCGGCCCCAACCACCCCTCTGCCCACGGCGCCTTCCGCTTGGTGTTGCAGCTCGATGGCGAGGAGATCCGCAACTGCGTGCCTGACATCGGCTATCACCATCGCGGTGCCGAAAAGATGGGCGAGCGCCAGTCCTGGCACAGCTATATCCCCTATACCGATCGGGTCGAGTATCTGGGCGGGGTGATGAACAACCTCCCCTATGTGCTGGCGGTCGAGAAGCTGGCCGGCATCAAGGTGCCGCAGCGGGTCGACATGATCCGGGTGATGATGGCGGAGCTGTTCCGCATCCAGAGTCACCTGCTGTTCTTGGGTACCTATATTCAGGACGTGGGGGCCATGACCCCGGTCTTCTTCACCTTCACCGACCGGCAGAAGATCTACACCATCATCGAAGCGATCACCGGTGCCCGCATGCACCCGGCCTGGTTCCGCATCGGCGGTGTGGCCCATGACTTGCCGAAGGGATGGCAACGACTGGTGCAGGACAACCTGCTGAGCTGGCTGCCCAAGCGGCTGATGGATTACGAAAAAGCGGCGATGCGCAACAGCATACTGCGCGGTCGTACCATAGGGGTCTCTGCCTACACCACCGAGCAGGCGTTGTCCTGGGGCACCACGGGGGCCGGATTGCGCGCCACCGGCCTCAACTTTGACGTGCGCAAGTGGCGCCCCTATTCGGGCTATGACCAGTTCGACTTTGAAGTGCCGGTCGGCAGCAATGGCGATGCCTACGACAGAGCCACCGTGCGGATCGAGGAGATCCGCCAGAGCATGTCGATCATCGAGCAGTGCATGAAGAACATGCCAGAAGGCCCCTTCAAAGCGGATCACCCGCTCACCACGCCGCCGCCAAAAGATCGCACCCTGCAAGACATCGAGACCCTGATCAACCACTTCCTGCAAGTGTCGTGGGGTCCGGTGATGCCCGCTGCCGAGTCGTTCCAGATGATTGAGGCGACCAAGGGTATCAACAGTTATTACCTGACCAGCGACGGCTCGACCATGAGCTACCGGACCCGGATCCGCACCCCGAGCTTTGCTCACCTGCAACAGATCCCCTCGGTAATCAAGGGCAGCATGGTGTCGGACCTCATCGTCTATCTGGGCAGTATCGATTTCGTTATGTCGGATGTGGACCGTTAAGTGATCCCGCCTCCCGGCCATGGTCGGGAATTGGGATCGCCGGACGAGAAGTAAAAGGACAAGCCACCAAAGGTCAAGTCATGAGCCAGCAATGTCAGTGTCACAATAATCAGACCCCACAGGGGCAAGGGGCATGCAGCAGCAAACAGGGCGACTTCGCTCTGAGCCAGGCTGAACGCGATGCCATCGAACACGAGAAACACCACTACGAAGATCCCCGCGCCGCCAGCATCGAAGCGCTCAAGATCGTGCAGCAGGCCAGAGGCTGGGTACCCGACGGCGCCATTCATGCCATCGCCGCCGAGCTCGGCATTCCCGCCAGCGACGTGGAGGGGGTCGCCACCTTCTATAGCCAGATTTTCCGCCAGCCGGTGGGGCGCCACATCATCCGCGTCTGCGACAGCATGGTCTGCTACATCAATGGCCATGAAGATCTGATGGCCGGTCTCAAGGAGGTGATGAACCTCGGCCCCGGTCAAACCACCCCGGATGGCCGCTTCACCCTGCTGCCGGTCTGCTGCCTTGGCAACTGCGACAAGGGGCCAGCCATCATGATCGATGACGACACCTATGGCGGCCTCGATCCGGTGACCTTGCTGAAAACCCTGGAGGCTTACCCATGAGCCTGCCGCAGAACAAGATTCTCGCCTCTCTTGGCACAGCCAACCGCACCCCGCGTGCGGCCGAGACCCACCCGCTCACCTGGCGACTGCGGGATGACGGCCAGCCGGTGTGGCTGGAGGAGTATCAGGCCAAACAGGGCTATGACGCGGCCCGCAAGGCGCTCGGCCAGATGAGCTCGGACGAGATCGTCAGCACCGTCAAAGATGCCGGCCTCAAGGGGCGCGGCGGCGCGGGCTTCCCCACGGGTGTGAAGTGGGGATTGATGCCCAAAGACGAGAGCATGAACATCCGTTACCTGCTCTGCAACGCCGACGAGATGGAGCCCAACACCTGGAAAGACCGGCTGCTGATGGAGCAGCTGCCCCATCTGCTGATCGAGGGGATGATCATCAGTGCCCGGGCGCTCAAAGCCTATCGCGGTTATATCTTCCTGCGTGGCGAATATGTGGATGCCGCCATCCACCTGCGCCGTGCGGTGGAAGAGGCCAAGGCCGCCGGTCTGCTGGGCAAGAACATTCTGGGCTCGGGTTTTGATTTCGAGCTGTTCGTCCACACCGGCGCCGGTCGCTACATCTGTGGCGAAGAGACGGCGCTGATCAACTCGCTGGAAGGGCGCCGCGCCAACCCGCGCGCCAAACCCCCCTTCCCTGCTGTCTCCGGTGTCTGGGGCAAACCCACCTGCGTCAACAACGTCGAAACCCTCTGCAACGTGCCCGCCATCATCGGCAACGGGGTCGCCTGGTATCACGGGCTGGCGCTGCCGGGCTCGGAAGATCACGGCACCAAGCTGATGGGCTTCTCCGGCAAGGTGAACAACCCGGGCGTCTGGGAGCTGCCCTTTGGCATCACCGCCCGCGAGCTGTTTGAAAACTACGCCGGTGGCATGAGAAGCGGCTATCGCCTGAAAGCCTGGCAACCGGGCGGCGCGGGCACCGGTTTCCTGCTGCCGGAGCACCTCGATGCCCAGATGTATACCGCCGGTATCGGCAAGGTGGGCACCCGGATGGGAACCGGACTCGCCATGGCGGTGGATGACTCCATCAGCATGGTCTCCTTACTGCGCAACATGGAGGAGTTCTTCGCCCGCGAATCGTGCGGCTGGTGCACGCCCTGCCGCGACGGCCTGCCCTGGAGCGTCAAGCTGCTGCGGGCACTGGAGCGTGGCGAAGGTCAATCCGGCGATCTGGCGACTCTGGAGCAACTCTGCGGCTTCCTTGGCCCGGGCAAGACCTTCTGCGCCCACGCGCCGGGCGCCGTCGAACCACTGGCCAGCGCCATCAAATATTTCCGCTCCGAATTCGAGGCCGGGATCAAAGGCAGCGGCGACAACCGCAAGCCGGTCAAAGGGATCCAGCCCAATCTGCTGGGCGAGCGCTGGTAACGACACCACAGATTTCACAAAACAGGTTTCAGGGAAGTTGTATGGCAACCATTTATGTAGACGGCAAAGAGTACGAGGTAGACGGAGCAGATAACCTGCTGCAAGCCTGTCTGTCGCTGGGTCTGGACGTCCCCTATTTCTGCTGGCATCCGGCGCTGGGTAGCGTTGGCGCCTGCCGCCAGTGTGCGGTGAAACAGTATCAGAATGCCGATGACAAGCGTGGCCGTCTGGTGATGTCCTGCATGACCCCGGCCACCGATGGCAGCTACATCGCCATCGAGGATGAAGAGGCCAAAGCGTTTCGCAAGAGCGTGGTGGAGTGGCTGATGACCAACCACCCCCACGACTGCCCGGTGTGTGAAGAGGGCGGCGCCTGCCACCTGCAGGACATGACGGTGATGACCGGCCACAACAGCCGTCGCTACCGTTTCACCAAACGCACCCACCAGAATCAGGAGCTGGGCCCCTTCATCGGTCACGAGATGAACCGCTGCATCGCCTGCTACCGCTGCGTCCGTTACTACAAGGATTATGCCGGTGGCGAGGATCTCGGGGTTTACGGTGCCCACGACAACGTCTATTTCGGCCGGGTCGAGGATGGCACCCTGGAGAGCGAATTTTCCGGCAACCTGGTGGAGGTCTGCCCCACCGGCGTCTTCACCGACAAGACTCACTCCGAGCGCTACAACCGTAAGTGGGACATGCAGTTTGCCCCCAGCATCTGCCAGCAATGTTCCGTGGGCTGCAACATCAGCCCGGGTGAACGTTATGGCGAACTGCGCCGCATCGAGAACCGCTTCCACGGCAGCGTCAACCACTACTTCCTCTGTGACCGTGGCCGCTTTGGCTATGGCTACGTCAATCTGGCGGACCGCCCGCGTCAGCCGCTGCTCAAAGATGGCAACGACCAGCTGACCATCACGGTCGATGGCGCCCTCAACCGCGCCGCCGATGCCCTGCGCAGTGCCCGCGGCCTCATCGGCATCGGTTCGCCCCGCGCCTCGCTCGAGAGCAACTTTGCCCTGCGCGAGCTGGTGGGTGAAGCCAACTTCTACGCTGGCGTCGAGCAGGCCGAGTGGGCCTGTCAGCTGAAGATACTGCAGATCCTGCAACAGGGCGGCGTGCCGACCCCGAGCCTGCGGGACATGGAAGAGGCCGACGCCATTCTGGTGCTCGGCGAAGATGTCACCATGAGCGCCGCCCGTATCGCGTTGGCGCTGCGTCAAGCCGTCAAGGGCAAGGCCCGCGAACTGGCCCGCAAGATGAAGGTCGATCTGTGGCAAGTTGCCGCCGTTCAAACCCTGGGGCAGAACGAGCGCTACCCGCTGCTCATTACCAGTCTCGACACCACCCGTCTTGACGATGTAGCAGCCGACAAGTTGCACGCCCCCTATGCCGATCAGGCGCGCCTTGGCTTTGCCATCGCCAACCAGCTCGACCCGAGTGCACCGGCCGTGACCGATCTCGGCCCCGAGCAGCAGGCACAAGCGGCTCGCTGGGCCGAACTGCTGGGCAACGCCAAGAAGCCGCTCATCATTGCAGGCTCCAGTGCCCGGCATGTGGCGCTGGTCGACGCGGCCAGCAACATTGCCCGCGCCCTGAAAGGCCGTGGGCTGGAAGCCAGCATCGCGCTGGTTGGCCAGGAGGCCAACTCGCTGGGTCTGGCCATGCTGGGCGCTCAAACCTTGTCAGACAAGCCGCTCGAAGCCGCCCTTGCGCGTATCGAGTCCGAAGAGGGGTTGGCGCTGGTCACCCTGGAGAACGATCTCTACCGCCGCGCACCGCGCAACCGGGTGGATGCTGCGCTGGCCCGACTGCAGCACCTGCTGGTCATCGACCATCAGGCGACCTTGACCGCCAACAAGGCTGACTTGGTGCTGCCAGCGGCCAGTTTTGCCGAAGCCGATGGCACCTTGGTCAACATGGAAGGGCGCGCCCAGCGCTTCTTCCAGGTCTATGCACCCGCCTTCTACAACGCCGACATTCAGGTGCGTGAAGGGTGGCGCTGGCTGGCAGCGCTGCAAGGGGCGCTCGAACGCAAGCCGCTGCGCTGGCAGAACTTCGATCAGATCAGCCACGCTTGCGCCAGCAGCCATCCGCTGCTGGCTACCATGCTGGAAGCGGCGCCCAACGCGGGCTTGCGGATCCGTGGCATGCGGTTGGCCCGCGAGCCGCACCGCTACAGCGGTCGCACCTCCATGCTGGCGGATCAGAACGTCAGCGAGCCACGGGTGGCGCAGGATCCCGACTCCCCCTTCAACTTCTCCATGGAAGGGTATGCCGGTGCCCGCCAGAACATGCCGCAAGTGCCCTTTGCCTGGGCGCCGGGCTGGAACTCTCCCTCCGCCTGGAACAAGTTCCAGGATGAAGTCGGTGGTCATCTGCGCGCTGGCGATCCGGGTCGCCGCTTGCTGGAAGCAACAGACCCGCAGGCAGAAGGCAAGGAGCCGCTCGGCTGGTTCGCCACCATCCCCACCCCCTTCAAGGCATCAGAGGCGCTGCAGGTGGTCAATTATGCCCAGCTGTTTGGCGGCGATGAGCTCTCCGCTCGCAGCCCGGTCATTCAGGCCCGGATGAACGAACCCGAGCTGGTGCTCAATCCCCTTGATGCTGAGCGTCTGGCCCTGCATGCCGGCAATCAGGTCTCCTTCTCCTGGGGCGGTAGCCACTGGCAACTGCGCCTGCGCCTGAGCGAACAGCTGAGCGCCGGTCTGGTGGGGCTCCCCCTTGGGGTGAACGGCCTGCCGACGGCCCTGCAACAAGCCTCAATCACTAACCTGCAGGAGGTGATCGCATGAGCGAGTCGCTAATCGATCTGTTGCTGGAGGTGGGCAAGGCACTGATCGTGCTGGTGGGGATCGTGGGGGCTGGCGCCTTCATGAGCTTCATCGAGCGCCGCCTGCTGGCCCTGTGGCAGGATCGCTACGGCCCCAACCGGGTGGGGCCGTTTGGTCTGCTCCAGCTGGCCGCCGACATGATCAAGATGTTTTTCAAGGAGGACTGGATCCCGCCGTTCGCCGATCGCCGGATCTTTATCCTGGCCCCCATCATCGCCTTCACCGCCTTTATTCTGGCGTTTGCGGTGGTGCCCATCACCCCTACCTGGGGCGTGGCGGATCTCAACGTCGGGCTGCTCTATATCCTGGCCATCGCGGGGCTGGCGGTCTATGCGGTGCTGTTCGCCGGCTGGTCGAGCAACAACAAATACTCATTGCTCGGCAGCTTGCGCGCCTCGGCTCAGACCCTCTCCTACGAGGTGTTTCTCGGGCTCTCCCTGATGGGGATAGTGATCCAGACCGGCAGCTTCAACCTGCGGGATATCGTCGAGGCACAGGCAGATTTGTGGAACGTGGTGCCCCAGATCCTGGGCTTTGTCACCTTCCTGTTTGCCGGTGTCGCCGTCACCCACCGTCACCCGTTCGATCAGCCGGAAGCCGAGCAGGAGCTCGCCGACGGCTATCACATCGAGTATGCGGGGATGAAGTGGGGTCTCTTCTTCGTGGGCGAGTATATCGGCATCGTGCTGATCTCCTCACTCATCGTGACCCTCTTCTTCGGTGGCTGGCATGGCCCCTGGTTGCCCCCCTTCATCTGGTTTGCCCTGAAGACCGCCTGTTTCATGGTGTTCTTCATCCTGCTGCGGGCCTCCCTGCCTCGCCCGCGCTTTGATCAGGTGATGTCGTTTGGCTGGAAAGTCTGCTTGCCGCTGACCCTGATCAATATGCTGGTCACCGCGGCAGTTGTACTGATAAGTACGCAGTGAGGCACTCAATATGAAAATTGTTAGCATTATTCAGGGTGTCGGCACCCAGTTACGCAGCCTGGCCATGGTCTTCTCCCATGCCTGGCGGCCCCGTGAAACCCTCAACTATCCGGAGCAGGCGGTCTATGCGGCCCCCCGCTACCGCGGTCGCATCGTGCTGACCCGCGACCCCGACGGGGACGAGCGCTGCGTGGCCTGCAACCTCTGCGCGGTTGCCTGCCCGGTCGGCTGCATCTCGCTGCAAAAATCCGAGCGGGAAGATGGCCGCTGGTACCCGGAGTTCTTTCGCATCAACTTCTCTCGCTGCATCTTCTGCGGCCTGTGTGAAGAGGCTTGCCCCACCACCGCCATCCAGCTGACGCCGGATTTCGAGATGGGTGAGTATCGCCGCCAGGATCTGGTGTACGAGAAGGAGGATCTGCTGATCAGCGGGCCCGGCAAATACCCGGACTACAACTTCTATCGCATGAGCGGGATGGCCATCAACGGCAAGCCGAAAGGGGATGCCGAAAACGAAGCCAAGCCCATCGATGTCAAGAGCCTGCTGCCCTGAGGAGTCAATCATGGAACTGGCATTTTATGCCTCGGCCCTGGTGGCCATTTACAGCACGCTGCGGGTGATCAGCACCAGCAACCCAATGCATGCGCTGCTCAATCTCATCATCTCCCTCATCGCCGTGGCCATGATCTTCTTCTGCCTGGGCGCCGCCTTTGCGGGCGCCCTGCAGGTGATCGTCTACGCTGGCGCCATCATGGTGCTGTTCGTGTTTGTGGTGATGATGCTGAACCTGGGAAGTGCCCAGGCGCAGGAGAAAAACTGGCTCACCCCCATGACCTGGGTAGGCCCTGCCCTGCTCTCGCTGATCCTGCTGGGCTTCCTGGGCCACGGCATTCTCGGGGTGACCGGTGGCCTTATCGGAGTGACCGAGGTGACCGCCAAGCAGGTCGGTGTCGAGCTCTTTGGCCCCTATGTACTGGCGGTGGAGCTCGCCTCCATCCTGCTGCTGGCGGGTCTGGTGACCGCCTATCACCTGGGTCGGGAAGACAAGAGTGGTGAAGTGCTCTCCGTCCCGCGCTCCGCATCCCGCTCTGCACAAGAAGGAGGTCAGCAATGAATGGAATCCCTATGGAGCACGGCCTCCTGCTGGCCGCGGTGCTGTTCTGCATCGGCTTGTGCGGTCTGCTGATCCGCCGCAACCTGCTCTACATCCTGATGAGTATCGAGATCATGATGAATGCCTCGGCACTGGCGTTTGTGGTGGCGGGTAGCCGCTGGGCGCAGGCCGATGGCCAGATCATGTACATATTGGTGATTTCTCTGGCGGCAGCAGAGGCCAGTATCGGCCTCGCCCTGTTACTGCTGCTCTATCGTCGTTACCACACCCTGAACGTGGACACTGTGAGCGAGATGCGCGGATGAGCCTCTTATATCTGACTTTTCTATTTCCGCTGCTGGGATGGCTGGTGCTGGCCTTCTCCCTCGGCCGGTTTGGCGAGCGTACCTCGGCACTGATCGGGGTAGGCTCCATTGGCCTGTCGGCCCTCACTACCCTGTGGGTGGGCATCGACTTTTTGGCCAACCCGCCCGAGGGGGGCGTCTATGTCCAGCGCCTGTGGCAATGGATGGCGGTGGGCAACTTTACCCCGAGCTTCTCGCTGGCACTGGATGGCCTGTCGCTGACCATGCTGGGGGTGGTGACCGGGGTGGGTTTCTTCATCCACCTGTTCGCCTCCTGGTACATGCGCGGGGAAGAGGGCTACTCCCGCTTCTTCACCTACACCAACCTCTTTATCGCCAGCATGCTGTTTCTGGTGCTGGCAGATGACCTGCTGTTTGTCTACCTCGGCTGGGAAGGGGTGGGGCTGTGCAGCTACCTGCTGATTGGCTTCTACTACAAGGATCGCAACAACGGCGCGGCAGCCCTCAAGGCATTTGTCGTGACCCGGGTGGGTGATGTCTTCCTCGCCATCGGCCTGTTTATCCTCTATCGCGAACTAGGCACCCTCAATATTCACGATCTGCTGGTGCGCGCCCCCACCCTGTTTGCCGAAGGCTCCCCTGCCCTGTCGCTGGCCTGCCTGATGCTGCTGGGTGGTGCGGTCGGCAAATCGGCCCAGTTGCCGCTGCAAACCTGGCTGGCGGATGCGATGGCAGGCCCGACCCCGGTCTCAGCGCTGATCCACGCCGCCACCATGGTGACCGCCGGTGTCTACCTGATTGCCCGTACCCACGGCCTGTTCCTGCTCGCGCCGGAGATCCTCCATCTGGTCGGGCTGGTTGGCGCCATCACGCTAGTGCTGGCCGGTTTTGCCGCGCTGGTTCAGACCGACATCAAGCGGATCCTCGCCTACTCCACCATGAGCCAGATTGGCTATATGTTTCTGGCACTCGGTGTCGGCGCATGGGAAGGGGCCATCTTCCACCTGATGACCCACGCCTTCTTCAAGGCGCTGCTGTTCCTCTCCGCCGGTGCCGTTATCGTTGCCTGCCACCATGAGCAGAACATCTTCAAGATGGGCGGGCTGCGCAAGAGTCTGCCGCTGGTCTATGCCTGCTTCCTGGTGGGGGGCTCGGCCCTGGCCGCGCTGCCGCTGGTCACCTCCGGTTTCTACAGTAAGGACGCCATCCTGTGGCAAGTAGAAGCCTCTGGCCAAAGCGCACTGCTGTGGGCCGGTCTGGTGGGGGCATTCCTCACCTCGCTCTATACCTTCCGGCTGATCTTTATCGCCTTCCATGGCAAAGAGCAGACCAAAGCCCATGCGGGCCACGGTCTGGCTCATCACCTGCCGCTGCAGGTATTGCTGGTGCTCTCTACCGGCATAGGCGCACTGATCACCCCGCCGCTGGCCGGGGTGCTGCCTGCAGGCCCGGGGGATCATATCGAAGAGGGTCGCCATGCGCTGGAGATAACTTCCGGCATCATCGCAATCGCTGGCATTGCGCTGGCCGCGTTTCTGTTCCTTGGTGAGCGCCGTCTGGCCACCTCCATTGCCAACAGCGCGCCGGGCCGTCTGCTCAGCACCCTCTGGTTCAACGCCTGGGGCTTTGACTGGCTCTATGACCAGCTGTGGGTCAAACCCTATCTGCTGGCGACCCGGCTGCTGGCCCGCGACCCGCTGGACTGGATGATGGGACTGCCTGCCTGGATTGCTCTGCGTGGCAACCAGTTGCTGGCCTGGACCGTGACCGGCAAGTTGCGCTGGTATGCTGCCTCCATGGGCATCGGCGCCGTGCTGGTGCTGGCGCTATTGCTGCTGGGGTAACGCGATGAACAACCGGACAATCATACAGCCAGGCTGTTTGCTCTCCCTGATGGAACAGGGAGCGCAATCTCATATGAACTTGAACGAGAGCTGATACCGTGACCTTACTCTGGATCTTGTTAATTCCTTTCATCGGCGGCTTGCTCTGCTGGCAGATGGAGCGTCTCGGCGGGCAGTTTGTCCGCTGGGTTGCCTTGCTCTCCATGAGCGCCAGCCTGCTGCTCTCCTGTGCCATCTGGCTCGGCAGTGACTTCTCGCTTGCCACGACGGGTCTCGACAGCGCGGGCGTCACCGGTGCCGCCTCCGCCTGGGCCGCCGAGTGGCGCCTGCCATGGATCCCCCGCTTTGGCATCTCTCTGCATCTGGCGGTGGATGGCTTGTCGCTCTTGATGGTGATCCTCACCTGCTTTATCGGGGTGCTGGCCATCCTCTGTTCGTGGAAAGAGATCGTGCAGCGCATCGGCTTCTTCCACCTCAACCTGCTCTGGATCCTGGGCGGCGTGCTCGGCGTCTTCATGGCGCTGGACCTGTTCCTCTTCTTCTTCTTCTGGGAGATGATGCTGGTCCCCATGTACTTCCTGATTGCGCTCTGGGGCCACTCGGTCACTGACGGAAAATCACGGATCAACGCCGCGACCAAGTTCTTTATCTACACCCAGGTTTCGGGCCTTGTCATGCTGGTGGCTATCATCGGGCTGGTGCTGACCCACCAGCATGCCACCGGTGTCTTCACCTTCAACTATCTGGATCTGCTCAACACCCCGATGAGCAAGGGCGTTCAGTGGCTGCTGATGCTGGGCTTCTTTATCGCCTTTGCGGTCAAGATGCCGCTGGTGCCACTGCACGGCTGGCTGCCGGATGCCCACAGTCAGGCACCGACCGCAGGCTCGGTGGATTTGGCCGGGATCTTGCTGAAAACCGCCGCCTACGGTCTGCTGCGCTTTGCCCTGCCGCTCTTCCCCGAAGCCTCTGCCGAATTTGCCCCCTACGCCATGGTGCTGGGCCTGATCGGCATCGTCTACGGGGCCATCGTGGCGTTCGGTCAGACCGACATCAAACGGCTGGTGGCCTACACCAGCATCTCCCACATGGGCTTTGTGATGATCGCCATCTACTCGGGTAGCGAGCTGGCGCTGCAAGGCGCCGTGGTACAGATGATCGCCCACGGGCTGTCTGCTGCCGGTCTCTTTATCCTCTGCGGTCAGCTCTACGAGCGGTTGCACACCCGGGATCTGCGCCAGATGGGTGGCCTGTGGGGACGCCTGCGCTATCTGCCGGGCGTGATGCTGTTCTTCTCGGTGGCGTCACTCGGCATGCCAGGCACTGGCAACTTCGTCGGCGAGTTCCTGATCCTGGTCGGCAGCTTCCAGGTGGCCCCGGTGATCACGGCGGTCGCCACCTTCGGTCTGGTGCTGGCCTCGGTCTACTCCCTCATCATGCTGCAGCGCGCCTGCTTTGGCCCCGCCAAGGATGAGAGCGTGCTCAAGGGACTGGATCGCCGCGAGCTGACCATGATGATGGTGATCGCCGGTCTCCTGGTACTGCTTGGCCTCTATCCCCAACCCGTGATTGATACCGCCAGCAGCAGCCTTATCAACGTGCTGCACTGGTATCTGCTGCCAACTGCTGGAGCCCTGCAATGACTTTCTCCGCTTCCCAACTGCTGGCACTGCTTCCCCTGCTGTTGACCACCGGGGCCATGGCGGCCCTGATGCTGGCCATCGCCTGGCGCCGCTGTGTCACCACCGCCTTTACCGTGACCATTGTTGGCCTCAATCTGGCGCTGTTCTCGCTGCCCATCGTGATGGCGCAGGGTGATCAAGGGGTCACCCCGCTGCTGCAAGTCGACAGTTACGCCGTCTTCTACATGGGACTGGTACTGATCGGCGCTCTGGCCACCTGTACCTTCGGCCAGTCATGGTTGAAAGCCTACCCGGACAACCGGGAAGAGTTCTTCCTACTACTGCTGATCGCCACCGCCGGTGGTCTGGTGCTGGCCTGCTCCCGCCATCTCGCCTCCCTGTTTATCGGGATCGAGATGCTGACCCTGCCGATGTTCGGTCTGGTGGGCTACGCCTACCGCGAGCGCCACTCGCTGGAAGCGGCGGTGAAATACATGGTGCTCTCTGCCGCCGCCACCGCCTTCCTGCTGTTTGGCATGGCGCTGCTCTATGCACAGGCAGGCAGCCTGAGCTTTGCCGCCCTAGGGCAGACCCTGGCCGAGAGCCCGGCTCACCATCCGCTGCTGATGGGCGGTTTGGGGCTAATGCTGGTCGGCTTTGCCTTCAAATTGTCGCTCGCCCCCTTCCACCTCTGGACACCGGATGTCTATGAAGGTGCGCCGGCTCCGGTCGCCACCTTCCTCGCGACCGTCAGCAAGGTGGCGGTCTTTGCCGTGCTGCTGCGCTTCTATCTGGCGGTACCGGCGGCGAGCGATCCCATGATCCACTGGCTGCTGGCGGCCATGGCGGTCATCTCCATCCTGGTCGGCAACCTGCTGGCACTGGTGCAGACCAACGTCAAACGGATGCTGGGTTACTCTTCCATCTCCCACTTCGGTTACCTGCTGGCGGTGATCGTGGCGAGCCGCATCGGCCAGATGCCGGTGGAAGCGGCCGGGGTCTACCTGCTGATGTATCTGTTCACCAGCCTGGGTGCCTTTGGCGTGGTGAGCATGATGTCGAGCCCCTATCGCGGCAAGGATGCAGACTCCCTGCACAGCTATCGCGGCCTGTTCTGGAAGCGCCCATACCTCACTGCCGTGCTGACGGTGATGATGCTCTCCTTGGCGGGTATCCCGATGACCCTCGGCTTTATCGGCAAGTTCTACCTCATCGGCGTCACCGTCGAGGCGCAGCTCTGGTGGCTCTCCGGTGCCATCGTGCTCGGCAGCGCGCTGGGTCTCTACTACTACCTCAAGGTGATGGTGACCCTCTATCTGCGCGAACCGGGCATGCAGCAGCGCGATGCCAGCGCCGACTGGGCACTCTCCTCCGGTGGTGTGGTAGTGCTGCTCTCTGCCGCTCTGGTGGTGTTGCTGGGGCTCTATCCCCAGCCGGTCATCAGCCTGGTACAAGGGTTCCAGCACGTGGTATTGCAATAACCTCCGTCGTTACCCCTCATCATTACCCGTCAAAACCGGCAGCCAAGGCTGCCGTTTTTTTTATCGACCCCTTCCCCTTAAACCATTTGCAGGGCTTGAATCGATTCTCCCCTCATCAACGTACTGGGCGACGAAGCCATTGGTTGACTTGGCACCTTGCCTGCCTGACCCACTCAGTTGAACCATAAAAAAACCGGCCAAATTTGGCCGGTTTCTGTTGTTACGCGCTAGCGTCGTCTCTATTAACCCAGACGGACCCGGGCGTTGCGGAACATCCGCATCCAGGCGCCATCTTCGCCCCAGTTGTCGGGGTGCCAGGAGTTGGCCACGGTACGGAACACCCGCTCCGGGTGCGGCATCATGATGGTGGCGCGACCATCGATGGTGGTCACGGCGGTGATACCATCCGGCGAGCCGTTCGGGTTGGCCGGGTATTGCTCGGTCACGCTGCCACGGTTGTCCACGAAACGCAGCCCCACCAGACCGCTGGCTTGCAGCGCGCTCAGGTGAGCGGCATCGCGCACCTCGACACGCCCTTCCCCATGGGAAACGGCAATCGGCATCACGGAGCCTGCCATGCCGGCAAAGAAGGCGGACGGAGAGTCTTGCACCTCTACCAGACTGAAGCGTGCCTCGAAGCGCTCGGAGCGGTTGCGCACAAAGCGCGGCCACAGATCGGCACCCGGGATGAGGTCTCGCAAGTTGGACATCATCTGACAACCGTTGCAGACACCCAGAGAGAGGGTATCGCCACGCTCGAAGAAGCGCTGGAACTGTTCGCGGGCGTTGTCGTTGAACAGGATGGACTTGGCCCAGCCTTCACCGGCACCCAGCACGTCACCGTAGGAGAAGCCGCCACAGGCCACCAGGGTCTGGAACTCCTCCAGCTTGATACGACCGGAGAGAATGTCGCTCATGTGCACGTCCACCGCCGCGAAACCGGCACGGTCGAACGCCGCCGCCATCTCCACGTGGGAGTTGACTCCCTGCTCGCGCAGCACCGCCAGACGGGGGGAGACACCACGGGCGATATAGGGGGCAGCCACATCCTCGGACGGGTTGTAAGTCAGCTTGGCATGCAGACCCGGATCGGTGGCGTCCTGACGGGCCGCGTGCTCACTGTCGGCGCACGCCGGGTTGTCACGCAGACGCTGCATCTGCCAGCTGGTTTCGCCCCAGATGGTGCGCAGCGCAGTGCGGTTGGCGCGATAGACCTCCTGACCGGCGCGCTGCAGGGTGATGAGATCCCCTTCGCGCACAGTGCCGAGCACATGAGAGCAGGCCGCCAGGCCGTGACCGGCCAGCAGGGTCATCACCGCCTCTTTATCTTCACGGCGCACCTGAATGACGGCGCCCAACTCTTCGTTGAACAGCGCCGGCAGCAGATCGCCACCGATGCGATCGAGCTGGATGTCGAGGCCGCAATGACCAGCAAACGCCATCTCGGTCAGGGTGACGAACAGGCCGCCGTCAGAGCGGTCGTGGTAGGCGATCAGTTTGCGATCGGCCACCAGCGCCTGAATGGCGTTGAAGAAGCCCTTGAGCTGAACCGGATTGTCGAGATCCGGCGCCTTGTCGCCCAGCTGGCGATAGACCTGCGCCAGCGCCGAGGCGCCGAGGCGCTGCTTGCCGTTGCCAAGGTCGATGAGGATAAGGTCGGTCTCACCGAGATCGGTACGCAACTGCGGGGTGACGGTGTTGCGCACATCCTCGACCCGGGCAAACGCCGAGATGAGCAGAGAGAGCGGCGAGGTGACGCTTTGCTCCTTGCCATCCTGCTGCCAGCGGGTCTTCATGGACATGGAGTCCTTGCCCACCGGAATGGTGATGCCCAAGGCCGGGCAGAGCTCCTCGCCCACCGCCTTGACCGCCTCATAGAGACCGGCATCTTCACCCGGGTGACCGGCAGCGGCCATCCAGTTGGCGGAGAGCTTGACCCGCTTCAGTGACCCGATGTGGGTTGGCGCCAGGTTGGTGAGCGCTTCCGCCACCGCCATACGAGCAGAGGCGGCGTGGGAGAGCAGCGCGACCGGGGTGCGCTCGCCCATCGACATGGCTTCGCCGTGATAGCTGTCGTAGGTGGCGGCGGTGACGGCGCAATCGGCCACCGGGATCTGCCAGGGGCCAACCATCTGGTCGCGGTTAACCAGACCGGTCACGCTGCGATCGCCGATGGTGATAAGGAAGGATTTCTCCGCCACGGTCGGCAGGCGCAGTACCCGCTCGGCCGCGTCACTCAAAGTGATGCCATCGAGCTGGAGTGCTTTGCCTTGGGCAGGCAGGGTCACCACATCGCGGTGCATCTTGGGCGCCTTGCCGAGCAGCACATCCAGCGGCAGATCGATGGGCTGGTTGTCAAAGTGGCTGTCAGAGAGGGTGAGATGCTTCTCTTCGGTCGCGGTGCCGATCACGGCGTAAGGCGCTCGCTCACGCTCGCACAGCGCCTTGAACAGCGGCAGCTTGTCCTGCGCTACCGCCAGCACATAACGCTCCTGGGATTCGTTGCACCAGATCTCCAGCGGGCTCATGCCCGGCTCGTCGCTCTGGATGGCGCGCAAATCGAAGCGACCGCCGCGCTCGCCGTCGTTGACCAGCTCCGGCATGGCATTGGAGAGACCACCCGCCCCCACATCATGGATAAAGACGATGGGGTTGTCGTCACCCAGCTGCCAGCAGCGATCGATCACCTCCTGACAACGGCGCTCCATCTCGGGGTTGTCGCGCTGCACCGAGGCAAAATCGAGATCTTCGGCCGACTGGCCGGAGGCCATGGATGAAGCCGCGCCGCCGCCCAGACCGATGTTCATCGCCGGGCCACCCAGCACGATCAGCGCAGCGCCGACCGGGATCTCCCCTTTCTGGACATGTTCGGTGCGGATGTTGCCGATGCCGCCCGCCAGCATGATGGGCTTGTGATAACCACGCACCTCGATGCCGTTGTGGCTCGGCACCTCCTCTTCGAAGGTACGGAAGTAACCGAGAATGGCCGGACGGCCGAATTCGTTGTTGAACGCGGCGCCGCCGAGCGGCCCCTCCTGCATGATGTCAAAGGCACTGACGATGCGGCTCGGCTTGCCGAAATCCTGCTCCCAGGGCTGCTCGAAGCCGGGGATCCGCAGGTTGGATACGGAGAAACCGACCAGACCCGCCTTGGGCTTGGCACCGCGACCGGTGGCACCCTCGTCACGGATTTCGCCGCCGGAGCCGGTGGCCGCCCCCGGGAACGGAGAGATGGCGGTCGGGTGGTTGTGGGTCTCCACCTTCATCAGGATGTCGACCTGCTCCTGATGATACTGGTACTCGCCGTTGGCCGGGCTCGGGAAGAAGCGGCCACCCTGGCTCCCTTCCATCACAGCGGCGTTGTCTTTATAGGCAGAGAGGACATAATCCGGCGTCTGCTCGAAGGTGTTCTTGATCATCTTGAACAGCGACTTGGGCTGCTGTTCGCCATCGATGGTCCAGTCGGCATTGAAGATCTTGTGACGGCAGTGCTCGGAGTTCGCTTGGGCGAACATATAGAGCTCGATGTCGTTGGGGTTACGACCCAACTTAGTGAAGTTCTCCACCAGATAGTCAATTTCGTCATCGGCCAGCGCCAGACCCAGCGCCACGTTGGCCTCGGCCAGCGCGGCACGGCCACCGCCCAGTACATCGACCTGGGTGAAGGGGCGCGGCTCGTGGTGAGCAAACAGGGCGCTCGCCGCGTCCATGTCGGCAAACACCACTTCCATCATCCGATCATGCAGCACGGCGGCAATGGCGCTGCGCTGGGCGGCACTCAATTCACCCTTCATCGTCAGGTAATAAGCAATACCACGCTCCAGCCGCTTGACCTGTTTCAGGCCGCAGTTGTGGGCAATGTCGGTTGCTTTGGAAGACCAGGGGGAGATAGTGCCGGGGCGGGGGGTAACAAGAAACAGCTGACCGCTGGGGGTGTGTTCGGGGATGGTCGGGCCGTAGCGCAAGAGCTGGCCCAAGGTCGCTCGCTCGGGGGGAGAGAGGGGGCTTGTCAGCTCGGCAAAGTGCACATACTCGGCATAGACATCCTCTATCTCTACTCCGCTCTCTACTCCACTCTCCGTACCACTCTCATTTCTCATCTGTGCGAAGCGTTGCAGCAGTTTTTGGACACGAAAATCAGACAGTGCTGGGGCACCACGCAAGATATCCATATGACCTTTCTCACCAAGTTTTAAAGTGGGGGGGAATTGAGACGCGCGTATTATAGGGATCTGGCTCACGCCGGACAAACGTTTTTCTCACTTCGTGCAGTGTGACTCTGCGCACACTCTCTGGTATAAAGGTGCCTCTTTTTTGACAAATGCCGATTTTTTCAACAAAGGTACTCACCTACTTGCGCTGCATTTTTCGACTGTTTATCGGGCTGTTGTTGACGCTGACTCTGGTTGGCTGCGACTTCTATAGCCCCTCCAGCCAGCTGGAGCAGATCCGCCAGCGAGGCGAGATCCGGGTTGGCACCATCTATGGTCCCACCTCTTATTACCAGCGTGATGACCTCGCCCAGGGGTTCGATTACGAGCTGGCGCAAAACTATGCCGACTGGTTGGGGGTGAAACTCACCATCATTCCGGTCGACACCACTGACGAACTGGTCGCCCTGCTGAAAAAGGGCAAACTCGATCTGGCCGCCGCCGCCATCATGGTCACCCCCGAGCGGCGCGAGCTGTTTCGCTTTGGCCCTGGCTTCTATCAGGTCTCCCCCAAGCTGGTCTAC
Source organism: Aeromonas sp. QDB23 (assembly GCF_027707745.1). Classification (NCBI taxonomy): domain Bacteria; kingdom Pseudomonadati; phylum Pseudomonadota; class Gammaproteobacteria; order Aeromonadales; family Aeromonadaceae; genus Aeromonas; species Aeromonas sp. QDB23. The sequence goes on along the minus strand of NZ_JAPCJA010000028.1, from coordinate 28,298 downwards.
CGCAACGGCAAACCCAAGCCGGCTTCGTTGAACGACATCAAGGGCAAACTGGTCGTCGCCGCAGGCTCCACCGGGGAAGATCTGCTCAAAGAGATGAGCAAGGAGAATCCGGGACTGACGTGGAGCACCAGCCACAATGCCGATGTGGAGGAGCTGCTCAAGCAGGTGGTGGATGGCAAGATTGACTACACGGTGGTGCAGGATACCGTGCTGGCCCGTACCCAGCGCTACTACCCGGAGCTCACCGAGGGGCTGACCCTGGCCCAGAAGCAGACCGTCGCCTGGGCCATGAGCAAGCTGCCCGATGACAGCCTCTATGCCAGCGTGATCGACTTCTTCGGCCAGCGCTTCATGGATGGGGCCATCGCCAAGCTGGACGAGAAGTACTTCGGCCACGTGCAGAACTTCGACTTTGTCGATACCCGCACCTTCCTCAAGCGCGCCAAGAGCCTGCTGCCCAAGTACCAGCCGCTGTTCCAGACTCACGCCAAGAATATCGACTGGCGCCTGCTCGCCGCCATCAGCTATCAGGAGTCCCACTGGGACCCGCAGGCCCGCTCCTACACCGGCGTGCGCGGCATGATGATGCTGACCGAGCCCACCGCCAAGGCGATGGGGGTCAACGACCGGCTCCATCCGGAAGAGAGCATCAAGGGGGGTTCCCTCTATCTGCAACAGATGATGGAGAAGGTGCCGGACTCGGTGCCCGATGACGAGAAGGTGTGGTTTGCCCTCACCGCCTACAACATCGGTTACGGCCACATGATGGATGCCCGCCGCCTGGCCAAGGATCTTGGCAAGAATCCCGACGCCTGGAGCGACGTGAAAGAGGTGCTGCCGCTGCTGCAACAGGCGCGCTGGCATCGCAAGGTGCGTTACGGCTATGCCCGTGGCAGCGAGGCGCGCAACTATGTCAACAACGTGCGCCAGTACTACCAGAGCCTGCTGTGGCTCGACAACGAGCAGCAGAAGGCACACCAGCGGGAGAGTCTCGACAACGACAGCGAGCCGGAGCTGGCCGAGCGCCCCACCATCATCGCCGAGGTGGTCAATCAGATCACCTTGCGCTAACCAGCCATTATTCGGCTGTTGTCACGCAAATTTCTCTGTTACCATCGATTCACATCGGAGCCTATCCGAAATCGCATTGTTTTCATTATGTTGAGAGATTAAATAACAGCAATTTCGGATGGGCTCCATCAATGACCCAAGGCCGGGACGGCCACCCAGTTGGGAGGAGACCAAGATGCAAAAACGTAGAAAAATCAGTCTGGTCAGAAAAGCGAAGTGCAGCTGGAGCCCCAGACGCAAACTCAAGCTTAATGACATCAAGCGCAACTTGTGGCGCAGAAATCGATCCTATACCCTGCTTATTGCAGAGCACACAGCATAAACCCGGCATTCGCCGGGTTTTTTTATCTTCTTTCTCACCTGACTACCGTCTTACACCAGCGCCGCCTTGAACTGCACCGTCCGCTTGGAGATCAGCGAGTTGCAGTGGTTGCAGAAGTAATCCACCGCACCACACGCCTTGAGACGCTCCAGCTCCTGCTGGCAGGTGGGACAGATGGCAGTGACACGAACAGGGGCCTGGCACTGACCACAGGTCTGTTCCTTGCTGCGGGTATCCAGTTCAGCCTGGCATGATGGGCAAAGCAGCGCTTCCATTGTCGACTCCTCATAAAGTGAACCTGCGATGGGCTTGCCCATGGCGGGTTCCCCTCCCCGCCGGACATCACGCCACTGCAGGGGGAATAACAAAGCGGCTGCCGGTGAGGGCAGCCGCAAGGACTTATTTCTTCTTCATTTTCAGCAGGCGTTTGCGCTGACGTTCCTGACTCAGGGTCATGGTGTTCTTCTTGCCTTCAAACGGGTTGACCGACTCCTGGAACTCGACCCGGATCGGCGAGCCCATGATCTTGAGGGACTTGCGGAAGTAGTTCATCAGGTAACGCTTGTAGGAATCCGGCAAATCGTTCAGCTGGTTGCCGTGGATCACGATGCGCGGCGGGTTGTAGCCACCGGCGTGCGCATACTTGAGCTTGACGCGGCGACCGTTGACCATCGGCGGTTGGTGATCTTCCTGCGCCATCTGCATGATGCGGGTCAGCATCGCTGTGCTGGTACGACGGGTGGCGGACTGATAAGCCTCCTGAATGGATTCAAACAGGTGGCCAACACCGCTGCCGTGCAGGGCGGAGATGAAGTGGACGCGGGCGAAGTCGATGAAGCCCAAGCGACGATCCAGCTCGTTCTTCACATCCTCTTTCACCTTCTGATCCAGACCATCCCACTTGTTCACCACCAGCACCACGGAGCGGCCGGAGTGGAGCACGAAACCGAGGATGCTCAAATCCTGATCGGTGATGGTCTCCTGGGCGTCGATCACAAGCAGGCAGACGTTGGCATCTTCGATGGCTTTCAGGGTTTTGATGACGGAGAACTTCTCCACCGTCTCGTGTACCTTGCCACGACGACGCACACCGGCGGTGTCGATAATGACGTACTTCTGCTCGTCACGCTCCATCGGAATGTAGACGGAGTCGCGGGTGGTGCCGGGCATGTCATAGACGATGACCCGATCTTCACCCAGCATGCGGTTGGTCAGGGTCGATTTACCGACGTTGGGACGACCGACGATGGCAAACTTGATGGGCAGGTCGGCAAACGGGGTCTCTTTGGTATCTTCCCGGGTGTCCAGATCACCGGCAGCTACCATGCGCAGCAGGGCTTCTTCGTCGAAGTCCTCCTCTTCCTCATCCTGCGCATCTTCATCGGTAGCGGCTTCGACCAGGGTCTCCAGATGGGGAGCCAGGGCCAGTTCCAGCAGGCTCAGCACGCCACGACCGTGGGCGGCCGCGATCTGGTAGACCTCGCCCAGCGCCAGACCGTAAAACTCGGAAACCGCGGAATCACCATCGATGCCATCGGTCTTGTTGGCCACCAGAAATACCTTCTTGTGGGCCTTGCGCAGGTGTTCGGCGATGGCTTGATCCGCCGCGGTCAGACCGGCACGGGCATCCACCATGAACAGCACGACATCCGCTTCTTCGATGGCCAGCAGGGATTGCTCGGCCATCTTCAGCTCGATCCCCTCTTCGGTGCCATCGATACCGCCGGTATCGACCACGATAAATTCCAGCTCGCCCAACTTCGCCTGACCGTATTTACGGTCCCGGGTCAGACCGGGAAAATCGGCAACCAGGGCATCCCGAGTACGGGTCAAGCGGTTAAACAGGGTGGATTTCCCCACGTTGGGGCGGCCCACCAGGGCTACTACAGGAGTCATAAAAGCCTCATTCTCAAGACGACAAAGGCTCCGGGTCCGAAGACCAGGAGCCGGATATTCACATTATCGGACGATCAAGGACGCTTGAGGGCGTACAACTTGCCGTCACGGCTCTGCACATACAGGGTCTCGCCATCCACCAGCGGGGCGGCGTAGAGGCCACTGCTATCGAGCTGCTGCATCGCCTTGATGGTACCGTCGGTACGATCAAGCCAATACAGGTATCCTTCCACATCACCCACCACCACATAGTCACCGAAGATGACAGGTGCAGTGACGGTACGATTCTCCAGCTGGGTGTTGGACCACAGCTCCAGACCATTGCGACGATCGACCGCAAACAGATGGCTGCGGCTGTCGGTCAGCACGATGGCATTACCAGTCATCGCCAGGTCGCGATAGCCGGAATACTTGCGCTTCCACACTTCGTCGCCGGTCATCAGTTTGCGAGCCATCAGCTGACCGTTGTAGGCGATGGCATAGAGCTCATCACCGGCGATCAGCGGGCTGGCATCGACGTCGACCATACGGTCCAGTTCGGTAGCACCGCGGGCATCAGCCACCTTGGACTGACGCACCGGCTGGCCATTGCTCAGCAGGGCAATGCCCACCTTGCCATCGGCACGCCCGTAAATCACGGCGCCGTTGGTGATCACCGGCGCACCGGCACTGCGCAGGGTCAGCGGCGGCTGCTCTTCGGAGAGCGACCACTGCAGCTTGCCTTCGTCAGTATCGAGCGCGATCAGGCGACCGGAGGTGGTCAGCACCACCACGCGGCCATCTTCCACCGCGGGGCTCGCCACCACTTCGCCGGGCACATTGGTCTGCCATAGCACTTCACCGTTCTCTTCGTTCAGGGCATAGACCACCCCGTTCTCGGAGCCGAGGAACAGCTTGCCGTAACGGGAGACCAGGCCACCGGAGAGGCGGGCGCTGCGCTTGTCGGCATTGACCGGCAGGTCAGCCAGATCGACGGTCCAGAGGCGATCGCCGCTGGCCCGATCGAACGCGGTGACATCACCATCACGGGCGGCCGCATAGATGCGATCCTCTTCCACCACCGGCTTGAGCTGGGAGTAGAAGTCACCGATGCCATCACCTACGGTAGATGACCATGCGGTGTCGGCAGTGAAGGCAGATTCAACCACGGGCAGCGGCGCCATCGGGTTGAGATCCTCTTCCGAACTGAACAGGGAGCAACCCTGCAGAGCGAAGGAGACCGCAGCCCCCAGCGCTACCATCTTGAATAGATTACGCATCCGGTGCCTCACCAGTCGCAACGGCCGGCAGGGCCAGATCGTCCATTTTCAGCTTGAGCTCGGCGCTACCCTGCAGGCCGCCGGCATCGGCCGCCGCCTGATAGGCATCACGAGCCTCTTCGGTCTTGCCCTGCTTTTGCAGCACATCGCCACGGGCTTCGGCTACCTGCGCCTTGAAGGCGTCATTCTGGATGGTCGCCAGCTTGGCCAGCGCTTCGTCCGCCTTGCCCTGATCATTCAGCACACGAGCCAGACGCAGGGCCGCGATGGGGCGAATACTCTCGTCGCCGGTGGTCGCCACCAGATTCAGCTGTTCGGCAGCCAGATCCAGCTTGCCCGCCTTGACGGCAGCGGCAGCCAGTTGCAGGGCGGCCAGCTCGGCGTAGGAGTCGCCCTTGTTGGCGGTGACAAACTGCTGCGCCTGCTCGAAACCGGCGGCATCGCCCTTGGCCAGCTGTTCAATCACCTGATTGTAAGCCTGGGAGGAGGCCTCCATGGTCTCTTGCTGGTGCTGGTTGTAATAGCGCCAGCCGAACAGGCCGACCAGACCGATCACGGTCCCGGCAATCACCGAGGTTCCGTTCTCTTTCCACCACTCCTTGATAACCTCAACCTGTTGTTCTTCGGTGGTATAGACTTCCACAGCTTACTCTCCTTTGGCTGCCAGCAGGGCAATGGCGGCGTCAACCTTGACGGTCTGTTGCTCGGCCTGACCACGCAGATATTTGATAGTGATCTCCCCGTTTTGCACCTCGGTTTCACCAAGGATCAGGGCGATTGCCGCGCCGCTCTTGTCGGCACGCTTGAGTTGTTTCTTGAAGTTGCCACCACCGCAGTGGCTCATCAGGCGCAAGTCCGGCAGGGCATCGCGCAGACGCTCGGCCAACTGGAAGCCAGCCTGCTCGGTCCCCTCACCCACCATCGCCAGATAGACATCCACCGCCGGGCGGATATCGGCGTTGAGCTCGAGGGTCTCCAGCATCAGCACCAGACGCTCCATGCCCATGGCGAAGCCCACGGCCGGGGTCGGTTGACCACCGAGCTGCTCCACCAGACCATCGTAGCGGCCACCGGCACAGACGGTGCCCTGGGCACCCAGACTGCTGGTGACCCACTCGAACACGGTCAGGTTGTAGTAGTCAAGGCCACGCACCAGACGCTCGTTCACTTCGTATTTGATACCGGCAGACTCGAGCAGGCGCTTGAGCCCCTCGAAGTGGGCCAGGCTCTCTTCGCCCAGATGGTCGAACAGGCGCGGAGCACCCACCAGAATGGCCTGTACTTTTTCATCCTTGGAGTCGAGCACCCGCAGCGGGTTGCTGTACATGCGGCGCTGGCTCTCTTCGTCCAGCTGATCCTTGTACTGCTCCAGATAGGCCACCAGCGCATCGCGGTAAGCGGCGCGCTCGGCGCTCTGGCCCAGGGTGTTGAGCTGCAGAGTGACATGCTCGCTGATGCCAAACAGACGCCACAGGCGGTGGGTCAGCATGATCAATTCTGCGTCAATATCCGGCCCGTTGATGCCAAACAGCTCGACACCGAACTGGTGGAACTGGCGATAACGGCCCTTCTGGGGACGCTCGTGACGGAACATGGGGCCCATGTACCACATCCGGCGTTCCTGGTTGTAGAGCAGACCGTGTTCGATACCGGCACGGACGCAGCTGGCGGTTCCTTCCGGACGCAGGCTCAGGCTGTCGCCGTTGCGGTCTTCAAAGGTGTACATCTCTTTTTCGACCACGTCGGTCACTTCACCGATGGCGCGCTTGAACAGATGAGTCTGCTCGACAATCGGCATGCGCACTTCGCTGTAGCCATAGCTGGCAACGACTTGGCGCAGGATCTGTTCAACCTTCTGCCATACCGGGCTCTGCTCCGGCAGGCAATCATTCATACCGCGAATAGCTTGGATCTGTTTTGCCACGTTGATACTCGAGAAAAAGAGGTAAAATTTGGCCGCATTATAGGGATTTTCCCCCCCAAGGTAAAATCAGGGAATCCGGATGCGGGATTTAAAATCAGTCACCTGGAAAAAGGACCACCCGATGTGGCCCCGATTTGCTCAATCCTTGTCCACCAGGATCCGGTTGGCGGGATCCATCATGGCGGCCCGGGCGCGAATACGTCGCTCCAGCACCGGAATGAGATCCTTGTTGTCGAGCCGATCGACCCGCTGGCCCCCTTCATAGAAGGCACTCTTGTTGGCGGCACCCGCCAGACCAAGATCAGAGACCAGCGCTTCGCCCGGGCCATTCACCACGCAACCTATGATAGAGACATCCATCGGGGTGATGATGTCCTCGAGCCGCTCTTCCAGCGCGTTGACGGTGGCGATCACATCGAACTCCTGCCGTGAGCAGGAGGGACAGGCGATAAAGTTGATGCCACGGGAGCGAATGCGCAGGGATTTGAGGATATCGAAACCGACCTTCACCTCCTCCACCGGATCCGCCGCCAGCGAGATACGCAGGGTATCGCCGATGCCGTCGGTAAGCAGCATGCCCAGACCAATGGCTGACTTCACCGCGCCGGCACGGAAACCGCCCGCTTCGGTGATGCCCAGATGGAGCGGCTGCTCAATCTGTTTGGCCAGCAGGCGATAGGCACCGACCGCCAGGAACACATCGGAAGCCTTGACGCTCACCTTGAAATCCTGGAAGTCGAGGCGATCGAGATAGTCCACGTGACGCATGGCGGACTCCACCAGCGCTTCGGGGGTCGGCTCGCCGTACTTCTCCTGAATATCTTTCTCCAGCGACCCGCCATTGACCCCGATACGGATCGGGATATTGAGGTCGCGCGCGCAATCGACCACCGAACGCACCCGCTGCTCGTTGCCGATGTTGCCCGGGTTGATACGCAGGCAGTCGGCACCGTACTCGGCCACTTTCAGGGCGATGCGGTAGTCGAAGTGAATATCGGCGACGATGGGAATGCGGGTCTGCTGTTTGATGAGCCGGAACGCTTCCGCCGCTTCCATGGTGGGCACGGAGACACGGACGATATCGGCGCCGACCCGCTCGATCCGCTGGATCTGCTCGACGGTGGCGGTAACATCTGTGGTCTTGGTGTTGGTCATGGTCTGCACGGTAATGGGGGCATCGCCCCCAACCGGTACATTACCAACCATGATCTGTCTGGATTTACGACGAATGATGGGAGATTCGTGAGAAGACATGAGAAACAGGTTACTCCTGCGGCAGTGAGAAGCGGGCAGTACGACCGTTGTTGTAACGGCTCATATCAAACGACTGCCCCTTGTAGTCAAGCTTGACGGCCATCGGCGCGCCAATGATGAACTTCAGGGGCTCGGCGCCTTCCAGCACCAGCTCGTCGTTGGCCTTCTTCAGACCACTGAACAGGGTCTTGCCGTTGGCATCCTTCACATCCAGCCAGCAATCGGCGGTGAAGCTCATCTTCAGTTGCGGTGCCGTCGCAGGATCAACGACAGCCTCATTAGATTCGGTGCCATTGGCGCCGGATACTGCAACATCGGTCACTGTGCCGACATCAGCGTTGACATCGGTCGGGGCCACGGCCGCAGAGGCCGGTGCCAGTGTGGCGCTCGCCTCGGAAACCACCGCAGGGGCAGTCACGTCCGTGGCGGCAGGTGCGACAGTCGCCCCTTCCACCGCATCGGTATTGATCGCATCGGGCGGCGTGATAGCGGGTTCAGCCGGGGTCGAGCTGGTCGCACTCATCTCGGTGGCAGCCAGGGCTTCATCACCGGCAGAGCGACGGGCGGTACTCTGCCACCACCAGGCGACCGAGAGCGCAATCAACACCAGGATCACCAGCCAGGTCACCACCTTGAGCCGACTGTCGTTGGCTTGCTGGCGGGAGCGACGGGAGAAGCTCTGCATGTCGATATTGTCGGGAGGGGTCAGACCCAGCTTGTCATAAGCGGCCAGAATGGTCTCTTCGGGGATCCCGACCAGCTTGGCATAGGTACGCAGATAGCCCCGGATAAAGGTATGGGACGTGTGCTTGTCGTAGGTATCCGATTCGATAGCGGCGATCAGGGTCAGACGAAGGTGAATGCGGGACGCAACCTGTTCTCGTGTCCAGCCAAGCTGTTCACGGGCGTTGCGCAGCAATTGGCCTGGGCCTGCTGCCTGGGAGTCGTCTTGGAAATCGTGTGGCTGTTCAATAGTCATTGGCTAAATAACGCTTGGCTTGTTGCGAAGTGGGATATTGCCTTACCAGCTCAGTCCCGAATTGGTGAAGTAATGCCGGCTTGTCCATCGCCTGTGCCAGCCGCAGTCTCAACCAGAGACTCTCCTCATTCTCGTCTGACACATCGGCAAAACGGGCGAGGTAGGACTGCACATCAGGCAGCTTGCCAGCTTTCATGGAAAGCTCGGCCAAGTCCAGCAATAACCCTGGATTGCGGGGATTATACCCCAAGGCCAGGCGATAGTACTCGCCTGCTTTATCATTTCTGCGATTTTGCAGCGCACAAAGTGCCGCATTTTCATAGGTATCGGCAATTTTTACATAGCCTGGCTGAATAACCGCCTGGTTGAACGCCTGATCTGCCTCGTCATAACGGCCGCGATCACAGAGGAAGGCACCATAGTTGTTCATTGCGTCAGCATTGGACGGATCCATGGCAAGGGCGTTCTTGTAATGGGTCTCGGCTGCCTTGAAATCCCCTACCTTCTGGTAAAAGTAGGCAAAACCGATCTGCACCTGAGGATTGGAGGGGTCATATTGGAGGGCGCGGTCAAGATTGAACTTGGCCTGCTCGGCATTGCCCTGACGCAGGTACTGAATACCCAGGTCGAGACGGGTCTGGGCAGCCGCCTTAAGGTCGGGGCCCACTTCACGCTGGGTCGAATTCTGGCCAGCGTAAGTGGTCTCGGTCACACAGCCAGGCAGCGCGCAGAGCGCTGCCACTACGATCAATGTACGTGTATCCATTCCCTGTCTATACAATGGCTTAGCATTTAAACCATTTTGACGGAAATCCCATCCTGTTGCATCCGATTTTTGATAGTTCGCTTGGTACGGTCAATTACGTCACCCACCAGCTGACCACAGGCGGCGTCGATGTCATCGCCACGGGTCTTGCGGACGATCACGGTGAAACCGTACTCCATCAGCACCTTGGAGAAGCGATCGATGCGGCTGTTGCTCGGCTTGCCGTAAGGGTTGCCCGGGAAGGGGTTGAACGGGATCAGGTTGATCTTGCTCGGGGTGTCCTTGAGTACCTTGGCCAGCTCGTGAGCATGCTGCATATCGTCATTGATATGATCGAGCAGCACATACTCGACGGTCACTCGACCACCGTTGGCGTTTGACTTCTCGAGGTAACGACGGACACCGGCGAGGAACTCCTCGATGTTGTACTTGTCGTTGATCGGCATGATCTCGGAACGCAGCTTGTCGTTCGGGGCATGCAGGGAGATAGCCAGCGCCACGTCGATTTGGTCGCCCAGCTTGTCCAGCGCCGGTACCACACCAGAAGTGGAGATGGTCACCCGGCGCTTGGAGATGCCAAAACCGTAGTCATCCATCATCAGACGCATGGCGGGCACCACGTTGGCCAGGTTGAGCAGCGGCTCGCCCATCCCCATCATCACCACGTTGGTGATGGGGCGCTTGCCACCGACCACGCGGGCAGCACGCCACACCTGACCGATGATCTCGGAGACTTTCAGGTTGCGGTTAAAGCCCTGCTGGGCGGTAGAGCAGAATTTGCACTCCAGCGCACAGCCGACTTGAGAGGAGACGCAAAGGGTCGCACGGTCATCTTCCGGGATATAGACGGTCTCGACTTCCTGATCACCCACCTGCAGGGCCCACTTGATGGTGCCATCGGCAGAGCGCTGCTCGCGGCTGATCTCGGGCGCCTTGATCTCGGCGATCGCCTTGAGGCGCTCTTTGAGCACCTTGTTGACGTTGGTCATCTGATCGAAATCATCACACCCAAAGTGATAGATCCACTTCATTACCTGATCTGCCCGGAATGGCTTCTCGCCCAGTTCGACGAAAAAGGCACGCATGGCATCCCGATCAAGATCCAGCAGGTTGATTTTTGTTTCGCTCATCAATGGCCTCAGTTCAAACACTTCATCAATTATTGGCTGACGACGTCAGGGGGCGGCATTGTACAAATAATGGGTCTGGCTTTCCACCTGGAGAATAGAGGGATATTGCGTAAACGGCGAAAACAACAAAGGGAGCCGAAGCTCCCTTGCAGGTATCAGTCGCGAGATTAGTCGCGGGAGCAGAGCTCGTTTTCGCTGAAGAAGTAAGCGATTTCACGCTGGGCAGAAGCAAAGCTGTCGGCACCATGCACCGCGTTGCGGTCGATGCTCTCGCCGAAGCAGGCACGCAGGGTACCGGCCAGGGCTTGCTCGGGATTGGTCAGCCCCATCAGATCACGGTAACGCTGAACGGCATTTTCCCCTTCCAGCACCTGCACCATGACCGGACCGGAGGTCATAAAGGTCACCAGTGCATCATAGAAAGGACGGCCTTGATGTTCGGCGTAGAAGCCGGCGGCCTGTTCGCTGGTCAGACGCAGCATTTTGGCGGCAACGATGGTCAGGCCAGCGCTTTCCATGCGGTGGTAGATCTCGCCGATCAGATTCTTGCTGACAGCATCCGGTTTGACGATAGAGAAGGTACGTTCGATGGCCATTGATATCTTTCCTTAACTACAGAGATTTATTGTTAGAATCCATGTTCGCTGGCGATTATACGTAAACAAAAACCGGAAAAACACACAAACAAGCAACTTTTTATTAAACATCACTCCCTTGCAATCAACATCCACGCTCATCTTGACCGAGCAGAGCCGGAAAATATGTGCGCTTGCGCACGATAGTGACCTTAAGCCGCCAAAAAACTATCTTTTGCTCACTATTCGAACAGCATGAAAGAAGGCACCCGAAGGTGCCTTGTCTCGTCTATTTGGCTTCCGCCAGCAGGGCCCGCGCAATGGTGCGCATCCCCAAAGTATTGGCCCCCGGCGCCCAGAGAGCATCGCCATTGTCACTGAAGCAGGCCGCCAGATCGATATGCAGCCACCCCATCCCTTCGTTGGCAACGAAACGGGAGAGGAAGCCCGCCGCGTTGGAAGCGCCACCCGGCCCGCCACCCTTCACCGGACGGCTGTTGGCCGTGTCGGCGTAATGGGAGGGGCACTGCTGGCGGTGCCAGGGCTCCAGCGGCAGCGGCCAGGCCGGCTCCTGCTCTGCATCGGCATAGGTCATGGCCCGGCTCACCAATCCCTTGTCGAGGCCAAACAGGGCATTGTAGCGCCCCCCCAGCGCCATCACGGCAGCGCCGGTCAGGGTGGCGGCATCGATGATCAGCGGCGCGCCGGACTCGCTCGCCAGTTGCAGGCCATCGGCCAGCACCAGCCGCCCTTCGGCGTCGGTATTCACAATCTCGACCGTGGTGCCGTTCTTGTAAGTGAGGATATCCCCCAGCTTGTAGGCGTGACCGGAGACCAGGTTCTCGGCGCAGCAGAGGATCAACTTCACCCGCTTGTCGAGCCCGCGCAGCATGGCCAGCGCCAGCGCACCGGTCACAATCGCCGCACCCCCCATGTCGCACTTCATGGTGAGCATCCCCTCGGAGCTCTTCATGGAGTAGCCGCCGGAGTCAAAGGTGATCCCCTTGCCCACCAGCGCCGCTGCCACCGGCGCCTTGGGATCGCGCCCCGGGTTGAAGTCGAGCTCCAGCAATACCGGTTCGCGCGCACTGCCGCGGCCCACCTGATAGAGGCCAACCCAACCGGCCTGTTGCAGCGCTTCGCCTTTCAAAATGCGATGGCTCACCTTGTCCGGCGCCAGCTCGGTAATAAAGGATGCGGCTTCCACTGCCAGCTCCAGCGGGCCCAGCAGCTCCGGGGTGGCATTGGTCATCTCGCGCACCCAGCGGCCACAGAGCCAACGCGCCTCCAGCTCCTCTCTGTCCTCTTCCGAGGACATGGCCCACTGCAGTTGCACCTCCGCCTTGGGGGTTTGCAGACCCTGGGCAAAGGCCCACTGCTGCTCGCGCTCCCAGTGGCCAGCCAGCGTCACTTTCTGGATCCCCTGCAGGCAGAGCCGGCGCGCCGCCTGCTGGATATCGAGTAGCGGATTGGCCGTCACCAGATGGATCACCATGCCGTCGGCGCGGTGAGAGAGCAGCGCCCCCTCCCCCCACTCGGCCGGTGCAAATTCACGACTTAACCAGACATTCATGCGGTTACCTCCTGCAGCCAGCGTGCGATGGTGCGCAGACCGTGACCCTTGGCGCCAGTTGCCCAGAGATCGTTGCCCGATTTTTGATAAGAAGCAGCCAGATCCAGGTGTACCCAGCCTTTGCCCTCATCGCGCACGAAGCGGGAGAGGAACGCAGCAGCCGTGGTGGCACCGGCCGTGCCCTCTGCTGAAGCAACATTGCCCAGATCGGCAAAAGCCGAGGTGAGCTGGCTGGCATGCCAGGGCTCCAGCGGCAGTGCCCATGCCAGCTCATTTTCAACCTTGGCGGCGGCCAGCGCGCGCTGCTGTTCGGTCTCATCGAGGGAAAACACCGCATTGTAATCGCGGCCCAGCGCCATCTTGGCGGCGCCGGTCAGGGTGGCAGCGTCAAGGATATAAGTCGCGCCACTGTCGGAGGCTGCCATCAGGCCATCGGCCAGCACCAGACGACCTTCCGCATCGGTGTTCTGGATCTCGACCGAAACCCCATTCTTGTAGGTGAGGATGTCGCCCAGCTTGAAGGCGTGGCCGGAGACCAGGTTCTCGGCGCAGCAGAGAATGAGCTTCACCCGCTGGTTCAAACCACGGCTGATGGCCAGCGCCAGCGCGCCGGTGACCATGGCTGCACCGCCCATGTCGGACTTCATCGGCAGCATGTTGTCAGAGGACTTCATGGAGTAGCCACCGGAATCAAAAGTGATCCCCTTGCCCACCAGCGCCGCCACCACGGGCGCATGGCGATCACCGGTCGGGTTGTAGTCAAGCTCCAGCAGCACCGGCTCGCGCTCGCTGCCACGGCCGACCGACCAGATCCCGATATGGCCGGACTCGCGCAGCGCTTCACCGGCGGTGATGCGGGCAGTAACCTGATCCCCAGCCAGACCACGAATAAGCAACAGGGCCGATTCCGCCAGACTCATGGGGTAGATCTCTTCTGGACAGCCATTGGTGATGTCACGTACCCAGCGGGCCGCCTTGAGCAGCGCATCCAGTTCACGGGCGTCCGCATCGCGCTGCTGGCCGAAATCCAGTTCACGCGCACCCTTCGCGGCGTAGAACCCCTGGGCGAACGCATAGCGACGCTCCAGATCCCACTCCTCACCGGCCAGCGTCACCCGCTTGATCCCGCTCGATTCGAGGCGACGGGCGGCGCGCTGAACGGTGCGCAGAACATCCTTCTCCTGACCGGCTGCACCGAGATGGATCAGTGCCTCGTCGCCATTGAAACTGAGCTGGGCGCCCTCGCCCCAATGGGCGGCCGCAGCCTGGGTGGATAACGCTACCTTCATCATGTCAGCCATCGTGTTTGCTTCCTTTTTACTGGCACTATTTATAAGCACTCTTTATGGGAAAGAGCTTATTGGCAAAGCGAGAATAACGAATACAAAAAAGGCCGTGCCCCCGAGGGTCACGGCCTTCCACCATATCACCGAAGCACCACAGGATGCTGCACGTGCAATTCACTCATGTGTAATTAATGGCGCTCTGAGGCAAGGTTCAGGGTGTACTTGGGCAGTTCCACCACCAGATCCTCGTCCGCCAGTTTTGCCTGGCAGCTGAGGCGCGATTCCGGCTCCAGTCCCCACGCCTTGTCCAGCATATCGTCTTCCAGCTCGTCGCTTGGCTCGAGAGAGTCAAAGCCCTCGCGCACCACACAATGGCAGGTAGTGCAGGCACAGGATTTCTCGCAGGCGTGCTCGATCTCGATACCGTTGCGCAGCGCCACATCCAGAATGGTCTCACCACTTTGCCCCTCGAGGGCGGCGCCATCCGGACAGAGTACGGGATGAGGAAGAATGATCAGTTTTGGCATATTACACCTTGTTGACGTTTTGTCCGGTCAGCACCTTGCGAATGGAGGCATCCATCCGGCGGGCTGCAAACTCGCCACTGACAGCATCTGCCGCCTCAATGGCTTCTTTGATTTGATGGGTTGAGCCTGCGTTGCGCATGGTCAGCAGATGGGCGATGGCGGCATCAATCTCGGCTCGCTCGGCTGCGTTCAGCAGGGCATCGCCATCGGCGGCCAGCGCCGCATTGAGACTCTCGACCACCCGGTCGGCTTCAACCTGCTGCTCGGCCAGCATGCGGGCATCCATATCCTGCTGGGCGTTCTCGATGGAGGCACTCAGCATGGTGAGGATATCCTGCTCCGCCAGCCCGTAAGAGGGCTTGACCTGGATCTCGGCCTGCACGCCGGAGGATTTCTCCATGGCGCTAACCGAGAGCAGACCATCCGCATCCACCTGGAAGGTGACGCGAATATGGGCGGCGCCGGCAGCCATCGGCGGAATACCGGTCAGGGTAAAGCGGGCCAGGGAGCGGCAATCGGCCACCAACTCGCGCTCACCCTGTACCACGTGAATGGCCATGGCGGTCTGACCATCCTTGAAGGTGGTGAACTCCTGGGCGCGGGCCACCGGAATGGTGGTGTTGCGCGGGATCACCTTCTCGGCGAGGCCCCCCATGGTCTCCAGACCCAGCGACAGGGGGATAACGTCCAGCAGCAGCATCTCGGCATCGGGCTTGTTGCCCACCAGAATATCGGCCTGGATGGCGGCGCCAATGGCGACCACCTTGTCCGGATCGATGCTGGTCAGCGGCGTACGCTGGAAGAACTCGCCCACCAGTTCACGCACCAGCGGCACCCGGGTGGAGCCACCGACCATCACCACTTCCAGCACTTCCACCTGCTCAAGGCCCGCATCGCGCAGGGCGCGGCGGCAAGCCAGCAAGGTCCGTTTCACCAGCGGGGTAATGAGCTCATCAAACTGGCTGCGGGTCACGCAACCCTGCCAGCCAGCAAAGGTGCAGGGAACGCTGTCGGTATCGGTCAAGCCGTGTTTGACGGCAGCAGCCACATCCAGCAGCTCGCGCTGCAGATGGGCATCCAGATCGCCGGATAGGCCCGCCTGTTCCTTGATCCAGTCCGCCAGCAGGTGATCGAAGTCATCGCCGCCGAGGGCCGAATCACCGCCGGTAGCCATCACTTCAAAGACGCCGCGGTGCAGCCGCAGGATGGAGATATCGAAGGTACCGCCCCCCAGATCGTAAACCGCAATCACCCCTTCCTGACCGGTGTCGAGGCCATAGGCAATCGCGGCTGCGGTCGGCTCATTGAGCAGCCGCAGCACGTGCAGACCGGCCAGACGGGCCGCGTCCTTGGTGCCCTGACGCTGGGCATCGTCGAAATAGGCGGGCACGGTAATGACCACGCCGTCGAGATCGCCACCGAGCGAGGCGGCGCCACGCTCGGCCAGCTTTTTGAGAATTTCGGCCGAGACCTGCACCGGATTGACCAGCCCCTGACGGGTTTGCAGTTGCGGCATGCCATTGTCGGCGGCAACAAACTGATAAGGCTGCTGGCGGGTATCGATATCCGCCAGCGCCTTGCCCATCATCCGTTTGACCGAGACGATGGTGTTGTGAGGATCGAGTGCCGCTTCACGCTTGGCATCAATCCCCACGCGAATGGCGTCGCTTTGATAGTGCACCACTGACGGGAGCAGGTCGCGCCCTTGCTCATCGCAAAGGGTATCGGCGTGACCGCTGCGAACCGCAGCGACGAGAGAGTTGGTGGTGCCGAGATCGATGCCGACGGCACGTTTGTGCTGATGAGGTACAGCGCTCTGGCCGGGTTCGGCGATTTGCAGTAATGCCATGGGTAATGAAACTTCCAGCGTTAAAGGATCAAGACTCGAGAAGCGAGTCTTCGAATCGTTCCAGCTCTTCGAGGAGCTTGTCGACAAACTTGAGTTTGCGAACGCAATCAGCGGCAACAAGATCTTTACCGGCGGTAAGAGACTCGGTCAGCTGCTGCATCAACATCTGGTGATCATGCCTGATCTCGCTGCGAAAATCCTTGATGGCGCGCTCAGGGTCAGCGTCATCTTTCAGATCGGCCAGACGCTCGCGCCACTCCAGCTGCTGCATCAGAAATGCGGTATCTTGCAGGGTCTGCTGTTCACCACGGATATCGGTGCCACGCAGGGAGAGCAGATATTCGGCACGGCGCAGCGGCGCCTTGAGGGTGGTGAATGCTTCGTTGATCTGGGCGGCACGTTGCACCGCAGCCAGCTGCTCCCGTTCGGGGGCGGTGGCAAAACGATCAGGATGGAATTGGGTTTGCAGCTGGCGGTAGGTATCAGCCAACTGACGGGTATCGAGCTCGAAGCCTTCAACCAGCCCAAACAGCTCGAAATGATTCATGCAAACCTCTTGGAAACGTTCGCCACAACCTCACTCGCCCTTGGCAAATGAGATGTGGTTGAACGGGTCATGGGCGACCCGCTCAACCACAGACGAAGGATCAAACATCTCAGACACTAAAGCTTTCGCCGCAACCACACTCGCCTTTGGCGTTGGGGTTGTTGAACTGGAAGCCCTCGTTGAGGCCCTCCTTGACGAAATCCAGCTCGGTGCCATCCAGATGGATCAGGCTCTTGGCATCAACAATAATCTTGACGCCCTGCTGCTCGAACACCTGATCTTCATCGGTCAGTTCATCAACGAACTCAAGCACGTAGGCCAGACCGGAGCAGCCGGTGGTCTTGACACCGAGGCGCAGGCCAATGCCCTTGCCCCGGTTAGCCAGAAAAGAGGAAACCCGTGCCGCGGCGGCATCTGTCATGGTAATAGCCATACTGCTCTCCGGCGCTTAGAGACCTTTCTTCTGCTTGTAATCGGCGATGGCGGCCTTGATGGCGTCCTCGGCCAGAATGGAGCAGTGGATCTTCACCGGTGGCAGGGCCAGCTCTTCGGCGATATCGGTGTTCTTGATGCCAGCCGCTTCGTCCAGGGTCTTGCCCTTGACCCATTCGGTCACCAGGGAGCTGGAGGCGATGGCAGAACCGCAGCCGTAGGTCTTGAACTTGGCATCTTCGATGATGCCTTCGTCGCTGATCTTCAATTGCAGCTTCATCACGTCGCCACAAGCAGGCGCACCGACCATGCCGGTCGCGATGCTGGGATCATTCTTGTCGAAACCACCGACGTTGCGAGGATTCTCGTAGTGGTCGATTACTTTTTCACTGTAAGCCATATCTCACTCCTGCTAATTCTGTTGCTCACTGACCCGGTGGATCAGTGATGAGCCCATTCGACCGTGTTCAGATCGACGCCGTCTTTGTACATCTCCCACAGGGGGGACATCTCGCGCAGACGACCGATGGAGTCACGAATAAGCTTGACCGCGTAGTCAATCTCTTCCTCGGTGGTAAAGCGACCGATGCTGAAACGGATGGAGCTGTGTGCCAGCTCGTCGTTCAGACCCAGTGCGCGCAGCACATAGGAGGGTTCCAGGCTGGCAGAGGTACAGGCCGAGCCGGAAGAGACCGCCAAATCTTTCAGCGCCATGATGAGGGATTCCCCTTCCACATAGGCAAAGCTGACGTTGAGGTTGCCGCAGACGCGATGTTCCAGATCACCGTTGAGGTAAACGGCTTCGATATCCTTGAGGCCATCCCACAGACGCTGACGCAGTGCCATGACACGCTCACCCTCGCTGACCATCTCTTCCTTGGCGATGCGGAAGGCTTCGCCCATACCGACGATCTGGTGAGTCGGCAGGGTGCCGGAACGCATGCCGCGCTCGTGACCACCACCGTGCATCTGGGCTTCGATACGCACGCGCGGTTTGCGACGAACATAGAGCGCGCCGATCCCTTTCGGGCCATAAATTTTGTGGGCGGAGAGAGAGAGCAGGTCAATCTTCATCGCTTCGACGTCGATCTCTACCTTGCCAACGCTCTGGGCGGCATCCACATGCAGCAGGATCTTGC
The DNA here is from genome assembly GCF_027707745.1 of Aeromonas sp. QDB23. Classification (NCBI taxonomy): domain Bacteria; kingdom Pseudomonadati; phylum Pseudomonadota; class Gammaproteobacteria; order Aeromonadales; family Aeromonadaceae; genus Aeromonas; species Aeromonas sp. QDB23. Next base: position 9,769 of record NZ_JAPCJA010000028.1, on the reverse strand, counting down.
GGGAGCGGCACAGTTCGCCCAGCCCCTTGATATCCTGGATCACGCCAATTTCGTTGTTCACATGCATCAGGCTCACCAAAATGGTGTCATCACGCATGGCATTCTCGATCATCTCGAGCGTAAACAGACCATTGGGCATCGGCTCGAGGTAGGTCACTTCGAACCCTTCACGCTCCAGCTGACGGCAGGTATCGAGTACCGCTTTATGCTCGGTCTTGGAGGTGATGAGGTGCTTGCCCTTGCTGGCATAGAAGTGGGCAACACCTTTGATGGCCAGGTTATTGGATTCGGTCGCACCGGAGGTGAAGACGATCTCGCGGGGATCGGCACCGATCAGCTCTGCCACTTGATTACGGGCCAGATCCACCGCCTCTTCGGCTTGCCAGCCAAAGCGGTGAGAACGGGAAGCCGGATTGCCGAACAGGCCATCCATGGTGAGACACTGCATCATTTTTTCTGCGACACGCGGGTCCACCGGACAGGTTGCCGAATAATCAAGGTAAATAGGCAGTTTCATGTTTTTCTCCGTCACAGTCCGGGTCATACAGAATCCCGCTGTGGAAAGCACGTTTATAGTTGGACTTTCAAGCTCACATCGCCGTGTTCTGCCCGTTCAACCAGGGACAACACGGTCTTCATTTGTTCATCTTGCTTGCCGGCAATCCGGCGCACATCGGCCTGGCGTACCAGCTCGGCCAGAGTGATATCCCCGAGGAAACTGGAAATCCGCTCGCTCAGATCACGCCACAGGGAGTGCGTCAGGCACTGGGTACCGCCGTGGCAGCCGCCCTTGCCGAGACACTTGGTGGCATCGACCGACTCATCGACCGCGGTGATCACCTGACCGACCGAGATTTCGTCCGGCGCCAGACCGAGGCGATAACCACCACCCGGGCCACGCACGCTGCTCACCAGACCATGTTTGCGCAGGCGGGCAAAGAGCTGCTCGAGATAGGACAACGAAATGCCCTGGCGCTCGGAAATATCGGCAAGGGGGACGGGCCCCTGCTCTGCATGCAGCGCCACGTCGAGCATGGCGGTTACAGCGTAACGTCCTTTTGAAGTCAGTCTCATGTGCCTTACCGTCTTGCGAAGCAATTTAATGGGGCACATGGTCACATACCCGACCAAATCAGTCAAGTATATGGTTGAGTAAATCAGTCGGATTAATCCGGTACGCGCGCTCTCTGCACCGAGGTCAAAATCCCGCGCAGAATGTTGAGCTCAGCTGCTTCCGGCCGAGCCCGATTGAACAAGCGACGCAACTTGCTCATCACATGACCCGGATGGTCATCGGCAATAAAACCGGTCTTCATCAGGGTTTGTTCCAGGTGCTGATAGAACCCTTCCAGCTGGGCGGCACTCGGATAGGCCATCTCCTCTTCAGGCTCGGCGGCCTGCCCCTGCAGCCAGCGCATCCGCACTTCGTAGCAGAGGGTCTGCACCGCCATGGCCAGATTGAGGGAGCTGTAATCGGGATTGGCCGGAATGGCCACGTGGTAGTGGCACTTTTGCAGCTCGTCATTGGTGAGACCGGTGCGTTCACGGCCAAACACCAGCGCGACCGGGTGTTGCATCCCCTCAACCACCGCCTTCTCGCCGGCTTCACGGGGGTCAAGCATCGGCCAGCTCAGGGTACGGGAGCGGGCGCTGGTGCCAATCACCAGGCCACAATCGGCGATCGCGTCGTCCAGCGTCGGGACGATACGGGCATTGGCAAGCACATCGCTGGCACCTGCCGCCAGGGCGAAGGCATTGTCATCCGGCAAGGCTTGCGGATCAACCAGAACCAGTTGGGTCAACCCCATGGTCTTCATGGCACGCGCCGCAGACCCCATGTTGCCGGTATGAGAGGTGTTTACCAAAACGATACGAATCTGATCCAACATGCCCAGTCAATCTTCAGTCAAAAATAGCGCGCAATTATAACATAGGAGAACGCTATTTTGGCACCGTAAAAGCTGAGTGAATCGCCCTCAGTTGATTCTATTCAAGCTGCATTGATTTATAAAACTGAATCGCCCCCACTTCCCTAGACACCGCACAAAATTAAAAGGCCCTGCTGTTGCAGGGCCTTTTAATTTCCAACTTAAATGGCCGTGATCAGCACGTGATCATGACCATTTAAGTTGGAAACTAGCTGATCAATCGATTCAGTAACTTAGCGACACCACAAGTGACATTTAAGTTGGAAACTCGATAGCAATCCTCCGCCTGCTCAACGAACAAGCAGGACATTGAAGTTGGAAACCAAGCTCTGTTTGCCATGATAGTGACCATGTAACTAAATTACAAAACAGCTAATTACCTCTTATGAGCAGTGGCAGGCAGACGCATGTCATTTGTCCGCAGTTAGCAGAGAGGCTACATGCTGGTGTTGAAAGGTGTGGCTGTAGGTATATGACACCACGGGAAGTCAGCCTAGCAGCTCCCCTTGTAATGACATCATTTGTTAAGCACACCATCAAACTCCGACAGTTGTAAGTCATTTTTCCCCTGCAACATATCGCTCGCTAACGATCTACGCTGGTCCAGTAAATCATCGAGCGTTGCCTCGAAGGTCTGAATGTCAGCATCGCGTATAGTTGGATAATAGACAAATACATCCTTGGTCTGGCCGATACGGTATGCTCGATCGGTCGCCTGATCTTCTTTGGCCGGATTCCAGCACCGGGTGAAATGGATCACATGGTTTGCTCCCTGCACATTGACACCAAACCCCACCGCCACGGTGGAAAGAATAATCACATTAAAGCCGGACACTGCCTGGAAACGATCAATCAGACGTTGGCGACTATTCAGGCTATCGCTACTTGTACTGGTGTCCCCATTAATGATTGTTGGGGATATATCGAAACGGACCTTAACCGCGTGCTGTACTTCACGCTGAACATCCCGTAGTTCGGTGAAGATGATAACTTTATCCCCGCTGCAACGGATGTTATCCAGTTGTTCTAGCAGCCACCTCATCTTAGGGGAATGTTCACGTAACCAAAGGTCAGGCTCCACACAATAGGGGTGAGCACAGACCAGCTTGAGTTTATGCAACACAGGAAGGATGAAACTCTCTTTACTCCCTGCGGCCTCCTGCACCAATTGTCGCTGTCGATATTCACCAATCTGCTGGTTATAGAGGGAACGCTGCCGACTAACCATGGTCAGATTGCGGCAAGTGCGATCTTCTATCTTGGAAGGCAAATCCTTAGCCACATCCTGCTTGGTCCGCCGCAAGGTCTGGGGCTCAATCAAGGAACGTAATCGAGCCAGAGCTTCTAGATCCTTGCACTCCCCCTCTTCAATTGGTTTTTGGTATTCACGACCAAACTGGTTTAAGGCCCCAAGCAAACCTGGCTGGACAAAATCAAACAGGCTCCAGAGATCGATCAAGGTGTTTTCTACTGGAGTACCAGTACAAGCAATGCGAAACCTGGACTTCATGGCTTTAATAGCCCTAGTCACCATAGCTGCTGGATTTTTGATTTTTTGGGCTTCATCACAGATCACCATGGCCCATGACTGACGACCCAAGGAGATCTCTTGGGAACGCAGCGTCTCGTATGTGGTTAACACGATACGAGCCTCCTGTAACCAACCGGGACGCAACAGATTTGTTACACCCTGCTGACGCAATGATTCTGGGATTTCATAGCTGCGAAACTTTGCCTCTGATAGAGCATCACCGTAGAGCCGCATGACTGCAATGTCATCGGCATAGAAGAATTTACGCAATTCTGCTTCCCAGTTATCCAATAACGAAACCGGGGCTACGATAAGTACAGGATCACCACTTGGTTGACGTTCCAGATAATCAACCACAAAGGTAAGCAATTGGATCGTTTTTCCTAAACCCATGTCATCAGCTAAGAGGCAACCCGATACATGTTCTGGTGACAGCTCGAACAGATGCTGTAACCATGCCACACCGTGTAATTGGTGCTCACGCAGCGAGATTTCTGGCTTAAGCCTCTCCGGTAATGACGGGGAGGAAAGACGCGCCTGTTGAATCGCATCTTGTCGCCACTTGGCATAACCCACCTCGTCGATATTTTCTTCCACCAGCAAACCAATGCTGTTTTTCCTCATGGATTCTTGAACTGTTGGCTCTTCGCTCCGGATCTGCTTTCGCCATTCCTTTTGTATCTGCTCAGCCAAGCGCAATGGCACGGGTTGCTCAGATCCTGGCAAACAAAGATGCCCTGCTCCCTCTGCAAACGCCTCGTCAATACGCTTTGATAACTCATCCAGCGCCGCTGCATCGTCAAAATTGATCTGTGCGACAACATCACCCACTGACTCCTCAATTCCATTCGATTCGCTCGAAAGCCAATCCTGACCGGTTGTTCGGGTCAGGAAAGGAGATGATACTGGCACTACCTCGCCGAGACCGATAATGCGATCACCATAGCGAGAGAGTTCAAACAAAGAATCGAACAACTCTCCGGACACCTCTCGTTGCCAGCGATCTAGCAACTTTTCGATGTCCAACAATTGCTGCTCGTCAAAGTCGCCTAACTCCAGCTCAAAACCCTGCCAGAAACCTGCGCTCATACCAGCAGCCAGCTTAAAGCGCAGCTCCTGTACAAAAGGCGCAAATATTCCAGGTGAATTGAAACTCAGTGTTTCATCAGGGAGTGGCTCTCGGCTTATAGGGGAGAGATGCAGCAATACGGTGGCGATCTTCCCACTTTCGGCCTCGCATTTAGGTTCCAGACGAAAATGATGAAAATAGATCCCCGCATCGACAAGCGATTGCTCGTGCTGCTCTGGATCGAGTACCACGCTGGTCACTTCTCCCAGCAGGGCATAGGGATTGCGCAACAGGGACAACGCCGAATCCCCAGCCACCCTTCTCCCCGGTATCGCCTTGATGGCTTCGAGTACTTGCTTGATCTCAGGCTCTATCAACACATGAGCGATGGTGCCATCTGGTTGCGTGATACGGTATCTGTCCTGTACCCGTTGGGTAGCATCAAATGAGGAAAGGAACCCAACTGGTTGTTCAGGAAAATCAACGCCAACCTCAATGACAGGACAAGAGTCGATCTCTGCCTTACGTGGTCGCAAAGCCAGTCGCTGAGGTTTAACTACCACTGTCTTGGCAAGAAAACCATCCATGTCGGCATTAGCCGCTTTGGCAACACTGCGAATAACGGCCCACCCTTCATAGTTGGTCGCCTCACCCGGCTCATCCCTCTGACAACGAGCAAGGTCACGCAGAGACTCACAGAGCTGCCAGCTGGCTTCGTTCAGTAGACGTTGTCCCTTCTTCGTTGTTACCAACGCCCCCTGACGTTTTAACTCGACATGTTCTCCCGTTACTTCATCACTCCAGTGAGTAATCGCAACGGTGAACTGAGGATCGACCAAGCTGCCTCTGCATTCCAATTTGGGGCGTAGATCAGTACAGTGAGGCAGCGACAACAACGCCAGACTACTTTCATGATCGGCGTCGGCCATTAATCGATACATATCACGCCATGTCAGGAGCCAGCGGTCGCTAAGCACCGCAACGTACTCCTCCTCGGCAAGCTGCTCCAGATAGGCAACCAAGGCCCATCGCTCAGGCTCGCTCTGTATACGTTCGGCAAACACGATCCCTCTCTCATCCGCCTGCCAACATGGGCTGAGATCAACCGGATCATGCTTATTTTTCCCAAATTTGCTAAACCAACGTCCAAGCATCATTTTTTCCAAAACATAAACGGGCTGCCAGTTTTGACCACAAAACCATTGCGCCTCAGAAGCAAAATGTCATCTGTATTGCGCTGCTTGATCTCTATATGGAAAGCACCGCCCTTTTCACGATGATCCGTATAATGTCGCAGGTTTTCGCCTAACTGTTCGAGCAACAGAGCAAAATCAACTTTCCCCTTACCGCCTGAATGAATCACAACGGTCCGATCAGCAGGTGTGTTCACAACTTGGCTCTTTGATTCAGAATTGTTGCCAAGGGGAGCTTGAAATGATGGAACGCTTGGTTTGACAATTTTTGGTTTAACTACACGATTCCATAATTGATTGGCTCCCTGTGGGTTTGGAACAATACCAAGCAACCGTAACTCATCATCATATTTTTGCTGCCACCCCTCCATCGCATCGGGCTTTAATGGTTTGGGAACATGTATCCAACGCCCCTTCGCGAGGTTTTTTTGTTTCAAATCATGAGTTAAGTGCAATGTACTGGCATCAGGATTAAATCCGCAGGAGTTAGCTCGATATACATAACAGGCGTTTCCTGTGTGCGAAAACTCGACAAAGATGTAATCGCCAATCTGCATGATTACTGCGTTATCAGCTGGCGAGCCCCCAGATAAATCTCCTAGGCGGCCCTTATTTTGATCACGAAAACGGACAAACTCTCCATCTCGGTTTAATTGAGCATCACGTCCCATCACGATACGGGTATAACTCATCTGATCGGCAAAACGGAGCCAATAGAAGAGACGCGCCTGATCAACCTCGCCTTCACCTTTCAGCAAACTAAAAAAGTGCTGTAAATCCTGCTTGGCAAGCCATGCCCCCACCATGTCACATACCGGTTTATCCACATGGTGACGCCAGCGATTTTGATCGGATTTCAACTGGGGGTTCCCCCAGATCTCCAGACCAGCTTGTATCAAGTTGGCTTGTGGCTGCACATGACAGCTACAACCATGATATCGAGTGAGACAAGCAGCCATGATCTCGTCGGAATAACGCCGATTATTGATAGCCATCAGCGCTAACAACTCTGATAACCGGTCTAAAAACGTAGCTTCATCAAGTTCGGCAATTTTTTTCTGCACGACCGCGATAACTTGATGCCAAAGCCAACTTTCTGCTGGGATTTGGGCAAGAGTCTGTAGCTGAGTAAGATCTGTTACTGTCCCCTCAAATACCTGCTGTCCTAACCGTAAACCTGCTTCACTCTGAAAAAGTTCTTGATGCTCATCAACTACCCGCATCCAAGCTTTAAGCTTCTCCGGATTCCGTAGTACACGATAACCATCCCGGATATAAGTGCGCAGTTGTTGCCAGTTTTGGCTCTTCTCAGGCTCTATTGCCTCATAGCCAAAATAGCTGAAGCAGAGAGCAGTCCAATCCCGGCGAACCAACTCACGGCTATCGATGTGAGCAGATACATGCCTACTCACTCGTGGAAAGACCTTTTCATCATCTAGCAACTGCTTGCCTGCTTCAACGCAGTCAACAAGCCCTGCATATACCAACCGCCACTGCCGCCGGGTGAGCGGTTCATTACGTAGGAAGGCCGCCAGAGCGGCATGACGCTTCTCCTTCGGTGGTTCTGGAGCTGCCTCCGCTTGGTCAAACCTAGCCTCAACCTCAGATCTAGCTCGCTTCAAAGCCGAAAAGGAATGCAGAGTCCTCTCCTGATAGCGACCATTGACCCGCTCCACACTGGACTCCAAGATCGCCGTAAGACGGGAAATTGCATCCACCATCAGCGCATCTCCAACTGACAACGTTCAGCCGTCATCAGACCAGAAAACTGAGGTGCGCTCTCCGCCGCCTGCTGCTTGTCTTCCTTGAGCCCATAAAACTGCATGCGCAGCTCCACTCGACGACTTGCCTCTTTGCTGTCCTTGGCATTGTTAAAAGAAACACCGCCAGCCAAAAACAGGCTACGGATCTGCTGCTGGTGTTCGGCAGAAAGGGATTGCTGCAACTGGCTCCGTCCGTCAAGCAGTGCACACATTACCCACTCGGAACGCTGTAGCGACAAGTGGAGGTTATAGAGGTAAGAACCATCCGTATCGGTAAAACCTTCAACCACCACCTGTTTCATCCAACGTTGCCCCTCTGGGCTATCGGTAACATCCAGGATCAACGGCACCACGTCCTGCAATGCCTGCTGACCCTGTGGGTCTAGAAAATATTGGTTGTGACCAAAGCGACCGGCCTCCCCAAAGCTAATCCGGTTGTCACGACAGTCAACTTTAATGATGTTGCTCTTCTTTCGCGCCAGTATCTCCAAGCTTTGACAGATACGGGCAATATCCTGCCCTCTTTGCTTTTCTCCAGCCTCAACTTCGCGAATACGCTGGGTCACAGACGCAAGTGAAGCAACCATGACAACCAAGAACAACACCATCATGGCAGTCATCAGATCGGCATAAGATATCCAAAACGGCTTTTCCGCCTCATCGTTGCGACGCGAGGCCGGAGCGCCTTTCATCCCGAACATAAGTTAGCCCCTTAGCGCCGCACCTTGATAGACTCAAACAACTCGGAAAGATCCTCAATTCCTTCCTTCATATCAACGATACCACCAGCAAGCCCCTTCACCGCTTTGTCTAGCTCACTATCGAGACTTCCCATGGTCTTGACCAGATTACGATTCAACCCATCGGCAAACTCATTGAACCCTTTCGCTAGGGCATTGCCAATCTGGTCCAAATATTCTGTGGCCTCACGATTAAGGTCACGCATCCGCTCACCGTGTTGCCTGAGATCGTTAATTAGTTGTGCTCGCTGGCTTTGTTCGCTCTGCGCTCCGGCGACTACGGACTCGATGGTGGCCAAAACTTTGGCCGCAGACTCTCGATGATTGCGGTATTCACCAATAATGGTTGTGAGCTCACGGGAAGCTACCGCCAGCTCTCCACCGACTTGCTGCACCGACCCCAATACTTTGGCAGTGGTCTCACCCGCTTGCACCACACTGCTGCCCGCGGTGTCGAATCGATCCGCAGCAAGGCGCATCTTGTCTGCCCCTTGTGCCATTTGCTGCAAGTGCTCTCTAGTTTGCAAGCCAAGAAGGTCAATGACTTCCTGTGCCTCTTTGCGCTGCTGCTCGACCAATTGCAGCGTCTCTCTAAGCTGCTTATCCAACCCACCAATAACCGTTTCAGTTGTATTCCTGATATCCGCCTGTGCCAAGCGATGCTGTGCATCCATTCCTTCTTGGTTAGCGTTAAAGGTCTGGAACATCTGATTAAGTTGTGAGCCCAGCTGAGTCAAGTTTGTGGACATGTTGGTCATGACCTCTTCTTGCCCTTGGCCAATACTCCGCTGGCTCTGTTCAATAAAGCTATTCAGGTGTTCGGCTATCTGTTGCTGACGGGCCTCACTCTCGGCAAACAATCTCTCCAATTGGTGAGCTATGCGTTCACTGGCATCCTCGCCCGAGCTTCCCATTCGCTCTACCGCCGCCTGCATTTTTGACAACATCTCGTTCATGCCATTCTGCATACTGGCTTGACCAGCCTGCATGTCTGTAAGCAGTTGCGCGATGACTGTGGCACTTTGCTGAGAAGAGGACTCGCCAGCTCGCCGCATATCGTCCACCAATGCCACAAAGCCTTGCTGCATGGACTGCATTGCAGTTACTGACTGACCGAGCATTTCATGCAAACCGCTGAACTGTTGACCGAAAGATGCATCTAGTTTGCTCATGAAGGCACTCAGTACATCCGTCAATAGATGCTGAACTTGGCCTGACTGATCGCCACTTGCCTGCTTCACTGAACCAGCAATTTTTTCCAAGGGATCTTTAAGACTATCTTCGATGGAGCGACCGATCTGGGTAGCCAAAGATGTGCCAACCTCTTGATAAGAGGTTGAGAGGGTATTGGCCAGTTTGAGATTTTCCTGAACCTGGGTATCAACCAGATTTTGCATCATGGTGCGTAGATCACTGACCAAGCTGTCTTTCAGTTGTCGTGCATTAACTGCACTTTCATTGCTGGCCTTCATGTACAGGATCTTTAGCTACAACCAATTGAAATAGATAGAAAAAAGGCTTCGTTTGTGATCTGATTTAATCGCA
>NZ_JAPCJA010000027.1:0-60744 GCF_027707745.1 Aeromonas sp. QDB23 | reverse complement strand
CGCCATGCGAGAGTAGGACACTGCCAGGCACCCAATCCAAGAAACCCCGCTCGATGAGCGGGGTTTTTTATTGCCTGATATTCAGAAAGTCGTCTGATAATTGACCTGTTTTACCCCTATTTCCCCTGAACTCTTTATCTTCCCTTCTGTTTTACTCATAAAAATCGGCGTTAGCGGCGTAAAATGGCGCTTTATTTCGTCGGAGATCGCCCATGTTTTGTCCAAAATGCGGTGGCAAAACCCTGCTGATCGTCAGTCAGAAAGAGTGTATTTGTGACTGCGGTTTTCATTTTTTCCAGAATGTCGCGGCGGCTGTGATGGTGGCGCTCTGCTGGCAGGATGAGGTGCTGGTTGCGGTGCGCGCCCGCAATCCGGGCAAAGGGTTGCTGGATCTGCCGGGGGGATTTGTCGATCCCGGCGAGTCACTGGAGGTGGCGCTGCGTCGTGAGTTACAGGAGGAGTTGGGGTTCGATATAGTTGGTCAGCCATGCCGTTATCTTGGCTCGTTCGCCAATACCTATCCCTATGACGGTATCACTTACCACACCTGTGACACCGTCTTCGCCATCAGGCTGAGCGAAAAACCGGTCATCCAGCCCGCCGATGACGTGGCTGATTGTCAGTGGATGAAGCTCGATTCGCTCTGCTTGTCCCGTTTCGCTTTCACCTCGACCCGCTCTGCCGTGGCGCTATTGCAGCAGTCTGCTCATTCCTGAACTTGAGGGCCTTCGGGGCCTCTGTTGAGCGCGGATGCCAGAGTTCGCGACTATCCCTGTCCGGTGCTCTCGCCCTTTTTGCCGCCATGCCCCCTCTGCATTGCCCCGGGTGATATAGTCACGGTCAGGATCCCTATTCAAGGAGTTCATCGTGAAGAAGATCATCTACATCTTGCTGGGCCTGGCCGTGGCGGCAGTGGTGGCCATTGTGGCGCTGGTCAGCCTTATCGACCCCAATCAATTCAAGCCCCAACTGGCTGAACAGGTGCGCAAGAGCACGGGCCGCGAACTGGTGATGGCGGGGGAGATTGACTGGCGCTTCTGGCCGAGTCTCGGTCTCTCGCTGGAGCAGGTCGCCCTGCGCAATCCGACCGGTTTTGCCGAGCTGGATCTCGTTCGTTTCGAACAGGGTGAGGCCTCGGTGGCGCTGTTGCCGCTGCTCTCCCATCGGCTGGAGATCGGCAAGGTGACCTTGAGTGGTGCCCATCTTTTTATCCAGACCAAAGTGGATGGCAGCTCCAATCTGAGCGGCCTGATCAAAGACAATACGCCTTCAACGGCAACGAGCGAGCCAGCTCAGCCAGCAGCCGAACCGGCGTCGGTGGGCGAGAGTCAACCCTGGCAAATCAGCCTGCAGGGTATCGCGCTCTCCCAGGCCAGCGCGCTGGTACAGGATGACCGCAGCGGCACCTCGTTGCGGCTGGATCGTCTCGATCTCGATATGGGGCAGCTGGTTACCGGTCAGTGGGTGCCCGTGACGCTGGCCGCCAAGGGAAGTGCCGACAAGCTCGTTTTCGATGTTAAGGGCCAAACCCAGATCAAGCTGGCGCAGGAGGTGATGGCCAGTGAACTGAAAGATTTGAGCCTCAGCGGCAGCCTGAGTGAACCCGCCCTGCGACTCGACAGTTTCTCCATCAAGGGAGACCGACTGGCCCTGGGTGAGTGGAGCAACCTCACGTTGGCACTCAAGGGGGCCAAAGGCGAGGGGCAACAAGCTTCACTGGCTGGCTCGCTGGAGGGGACGCTCAAGGGGCGGCTCGATAAAGAGATGAAGCTGGCCGAGCTCTCCGATATGGTGCTGACAGCCGCGTTGGAAGGTGATGCGCTGCCGCGCCCGCAGATGAAGCTGAAACTGGCCGGTTTTGCCCGTGCCGAACTCGACAAGCAGTTGATTACCTTGAGCAAGCTGGTGATGAGTGCCGATGAGGCGTTGCTGAGTGGCGACGGATCGGTGCAGCTTGGTGCTGTGCCCGCGCTCACCTTCGATCTCAAGGGGGATACGCTGGATCTCGACAGCTGGCTCGCCAAATCGGCACCTACCACGACTGCGCAGGCGAAAGAGAGCAAACCGGCGACCGGTGCCTCCAATGCCGCTGCAAGTGGCAATAAAGCGGCAGCTGGCAAGAGCGAAGCCCTCTCCACGGTCGAACCGGATCTGGACGCGCTCAAAGGGGTGGATCTGGATGGTCGGGTGCAACTCGGCAGCCTGCGCCTGAAAGGGCTGGATCTCGGTGCTGTCGATCTGCAGGTGGCTCTGGCCAAGGGACTGCTGACGCTCAAACAGTTCAGCGCGACCGTAGCAGGTGGTCAGGTAAAAGCGAATGGGGTACTCGACGCGCGCCAGCAGCCTGCTACCTACAAGGTGCACAAGCAGGTGGCCGGAGTGAACATTCGTCCCTTGCTGCAGACTCTGGTCCAGAGTGATCTGCTGGAGGGCAAGGGCGATCTCGATGTGCAGGTGCAGGGCCGTGGTCTCTCCGCGCTGGCTCTGCGCAACGGGATGCAGGGCAAAGTCACATTGAAGCTGAGCGATGGCGCCCTGCACGGCATCAACCTGCCGGAGATGATCCGCGAGGCGCGGGCTACCCTCACCGGCAAGGGGGCCGAGCAGGTGAAGGAGGCGCGCAAGACCGACTTCAGCGCCCTGACCGCCAGCTTCCAGATTGCCGACGGCATCGCTCGCAGCAACGACATCCAGCTCTTTGCCCCGGCCTTGCGGGTCAAGGGGGAGGGGCAGACGGCGCTGGTGCCGGAGAGCCTCGACTTCCTGTTCCTCACCTCCATCGTCGAGAGCAGCAAGGGGCAGGGGGGCAAGGATGTGGACGAGCTGAAGGAGATCACCATTCCGGTGCGGATCGGTGGCCACTGGCAGGCCCCCAGCTACCAGCTCGACGTAAAGGCGCTGCTTAGCAACAACAAATTGCTGGAGGATAAGGCGCGCAAGGAGGCCGAGCGCGGACTCAAGAAGTTGCTGGGTGACAAGGCCGACAACGAGGCCGTCAAAGGGGTGGCTGACCAGCTGCTCAAGGGACTGTTCAAATAGGTGACGGTTCATATGGGCTGGCGCGATCCGCGCCAATGCCGTTAGCGGTTGACCGGATGTCAGCGCCATTGAAAAATGGCGCTGACATTTTTTATGGCGCAGTGATCTGCTGTGCCTTTATCCGGAGTCATCTCGAGTTGAACCCATGCGCCTGATCCTGCTGCTCTGCTCCCTGATCTGCTACGGCATGGCTTCTCCCGTGCTGGCCGGGCCGCTGGCGGATCGCCTGGCTGGCGAGCTGGCCAGACAGACTCCCGAACATACGCTGCCCCTTGATGAGATACAGCGGCTCGACCGTCGCCTAATTGCTCCCGACTCCCTTCATCCCGCTTGGCACCGTTATCCGCTGCGCCAGTTGCAGGCCATCTATCGCTATCAGCAGGAGTGCGGGACAGAGAATGACTTGCCCGCCGAGTGGCTGCCACTGCTGCGGGCGCTTTGCAAAGAGGGGCCAATGCCCTCGGCCAGCTGGTTTGCCGCTCACTCCGTCTATCCGCTGGGGGGAAGTAGCGCTGCCCGCTGGCTGGCTGGTCATCCGGCGGCCGGGCTCGACGATCTGCTCCATGTGCGGGAGCGGCGCGACCGGTTGGGGCAGCTTGGCGAGCTTGATGATGACAACCTCGACGCCCTGCTGCGGGGCGAGCGCTGGCTGCTGCAATCGGATCAGCTCTGGCTGCTTGCCGATGGGCAGTGGCGCCGTTATGGCGCCGGGCTGTGGCAACCGCTGGCCGAGCGGCTCGGTGTGATGCTGGATAGCCGGGTCGATGGCTCCTGCCAGGAGCGGGTTGGGGGGATCTGCATCAACGAGCGCCCAACGCTCCATTGGCAATCGCTGGCGCTGGCCAGTACGTTTGGCTTTATCCTGTTGCTGGGGTGGGCCAGCTGGCAGCGCTGGCGCCTGCTGCGGGAGCGGCGTGTCGCATTGCAGATGCTGACCCACGAGCTGCGCACTCCCATCATGGCGCTCTCCGGCATCAGCGAGGAGCTGCGCCACGACTTCGACCGGCTCCCCCCTTCCGCCCAGCAGAGCGTGGGTCAGCTGCTGGGCAGTGTCGCCCGCTTGCATCAACTGGCACAGGCAAGTCGCCACTATCTGGCGGCAGAGACGCTCGAGGATGAGCGGGTGGCGGTCAGTCTGGCCGAGTGGCTCACCCTGGCCTGCGAGCGGCATGGCGCCACCTTCTGCCTTGAGCGGGAGATGACTCTAGCGCTCCCCTTCTACTGGCTCGATCTCGCCCTCGACAACCTGCTGCGTAACGCCAGCCAGCATGGCCGCGCCCCGGTTCGGATCTTTGCCAGTTGGCAGGCGGGGCGCTTGATCCTCGCGGTCAGCGATGGCGGCGAGCTGCCGAGTTACCGGATCGCCACCCTGCTGCGTCGTGGTGCCCGTGCCGAGGGTTTGGGGCTGGGGCTTGCCATTGTGCGCCATCTGCTGCGCCGTCTTGGCGGACGCCTCGCTCTATCCGGCCCGCCCACTACCTTTACCCTGACGCTGCCCTGCCAACTCTGGAGCGACCCCGAATCATGAAGACCATCCTGCTTGTCGAAGACGAGGCGCTGCTGGCGGAGAACCTGCAACGCTATCTGATCCGCGAGGGGTATCGCTGCCTCTGGTGCGACACCTTAGCCGCGGCGGAGCAGCAGTGGCTGGCTGCGGATCTGGTGCTGCTGGATCGCACCATGCCAGAGGGGGATGCTCTCGACTGGTTGCCCCAGTGGCTGGCGCGCAAGGCACTGCCGGTGATCGTGCTGACCGCAAGGGTGGAGGTGAGCGATCGGGTGGCCGGGCTCGATGCGGGGGCGCGCGATTACCTGACCAAGCCTTTCTCCCACGACGAGCTGCTGGCGCGGATCCGTGCTCAGTTGCGCCAGCTGGGGGATGGCACTCAGGCGATGGGCGGCTTGCAGCTTCATCCCGCCCGGATGCAGGCGAGCTGGCAGGATGCGGAGGTGAGCTTCACCCCCACCGAATTCGCCCTGCTCACCCTGCTGGTGCGGATGGCGGGGCGGGTGCTGAGCCGGGAGGAGATCCTCAACCGGGTGTGGGGCTATCAGGCGTTTCCCTCCACCCGCACGGTCGATACCCATATTCTGCAGCTGCGTCAGAAGCTGCCCGGGCTGACCATCGAAACGGTGCGTGGCATCGGCTACCGGCTGGAGGTGACTGCGTGAAGCGCGCAACGCTGGCTGGGTTGTTGTTGGCTCTAAGCGTCGGCCTTCTGAACCTGGGCCTTCTAAACGTAAGCTGCGTGATGGCAACCGAACGCCTCCAGGAAACCGAACGCCCCAACCCGCTGCAACCGGCCACCCTGGCGCTGTTGCAGGGGGATAACCGGCACGCCTGGCAATCTTTGCTGCAGGCATGGCCTGCCCTCAACAGCGATGCCGAGCGCCGCAGCTGGCAGGGGATGCTGGCTGCGCTAAGTGCCCTGCACTGCGGCAAGGATTTCCCGCTCACTCTGCCTGATGGCGTGAGCGAGCTGCGCCTTGAGCTGATCCAGCGCGATGCGCCGCTGCTGCGGGATTATCGGGTGCAGCTGACCGGGGAGGGACCCATCACAGCCGCTGAACTTATCGATCCCGCTGGCCGCAACCGCTTGGAAGGTGCTCAGTGGGAGGCGGAAGAGAATAAAGGGGTCAGGGTTGTCGGGGCCGATCTGCCGATGCCTTTGCCAGCCGGGCTCTATCAGCTGCGGCTGACGGTGGCGGGCCAGCGCTGGCAGGTGGCGTTGCCGCTGCCTGCGGTGCAGGATCTGGACTGGCTCTCCCGCTCGCCGCAGGCGGTAGCCAATCCTCCCGCCAATCCCGCTTCGTGCACTCCGCTCTGGCTTGAGCAGACTGTGCTGGCCCGCCCGCAATACTCACTGCTCTGGTGGCACCGGATTGCGCCTGATGAGCCGGTGAACTGGCCAACCGCCACGCCCGACAGCTGGCGCACCCTCTCGCTGGTGCAGACCAGCCAGCGTGGCCAGCTGGTGTTGCAGCTGAGTCACAGTCAGGCGGGGCCGGTTGATTAATGCGCAT
Source organism: Aeromonas sp. QDB23 (assembly GCF_027707745.1). Taxonomy (NCBI): domain Bacteria; kingdom Pseudomonadati; phylum Pseudomonadota; class Gammaproteobacteria; order Aeromonadales; family Aeromonadaceae; genus Aeromonas; species Aeromonas sp. QDB23. The sequence continues at coordinate 54,681 of NZ_JAPCJA010000027.1, read as the reverse complement.
CGTGATAGGCAGTTGCACGCAATCCTGACATTGGCCTGACAATCGCAGGCCGCCGATCTGCTGAAATGGCGATTCCCGTTTTTATCAGGAATCACCGACCATGACTTCTTTCCCCGTGCTGGCGAGCCGGATCCGCCCGCTGCTGCTGTTGGCGCCGCTGTTCTCCCTGCTCTCACTGCCTGTGGAGGCGCTGACCCTTGCCAACGAGCAGTGGCGCATCGAGCTGGATCCCGCCACCCTGGCAGCCGAGGCTGTGCTGCCATCGGGCAAGCACCTTGTCATCTCTGCCCCCGGCCCGCGTCAGCCGGTCACTGCATTGCAGCAGGAGGGGGAGCGTGCCAGCTGGCTGACCCGTGCCGATGGTGAGGTGCGGGCGTTGGCTCGCCTCGAGGGCAATCGCCTGATCCTCACCCTGAGTCGCGCGAGTGCTGGCGAGCTGGTATGGCCGCGAGTGCCGGCAGGGGCACAGGCGCTGATGCTGCCGATCCACGAGGGTTTTCGCATCCCGGTTGAGCATCCCGCGTGGCGCAAGGCGCTGGCGCAGGAGTATCAGGGGATCAACACCACCGAGGATCTTACCCTGCCGCTGGTCGGGCTGGATCACAGCGATCAGCAGTTGGCGATCCTCTTTGCCAATCCCTTCAACAACCGCCTCACCTTTGCCCCGAAGCAAGATGGCATTGCCCTCACCGCGACCCATAGCGTCAATCGTCTCAATCTTACCGCCCCCTATGAGGTGGCGGTGTCGCTGCAACCGGGCAATGACTGGCTGGCGGCGGGCAAGGCCTATCGCAGCTGGTTGCAGGAGCGGGGCGAGCTGGTCTCGCTCGAGAGCAAGCTGGCGGCGGTGCCGGATGGCAAGCGACTGATCGGTGCCTCTCACCTCTATCTCTGGGGCGAGCGACTGTTGGCGCCACAGGATGTGAAGAGTTGGCCCGCGCTGCGCCGCCTGATCCCCGCTGACTGGCTCAAGGGGGAGAGCAAGCGTGCGCTGCAAGCGCCCGACCTTGAGCGCAACCGCTACCTGCAAAATCTGGTGCTGGCCGGTGTGGAGCAGGCGCTGGCGCAGCGCCATCCGGGTCAGCAACCGGCCGATTTAGCTGCCCGGCGTGCGCTGGCGGCCACGCAACTGGGGGCTGCGCTCAACGAGCCGCAGAGTTGGGGTGATGGCAGCTCGACCAAGATGATCGCCGCTCTCAAACAGGCTGGACTACCCAAACTCTGGCTGGGTCTGCCCCAGTGGACCGCCGGTTTTGCTGCGCCAGAGGGGATAGCGCTCGCCAAAGCGGCGGGTTATCTCATCGCTCCTTACGACTCCTACGATACCGCGCTGCCGGAGGGAAATCGGCAGCAGAGCTGGCTCACCGCCCAGATGGGGCAAGATAGCTATCTGCGCTGCGGCATCATGCAGGAGAACGGACGGCGCAAAAGTGGCTTTCAAAGCAGCGGCGTCTACACCAATCAGGCCTGCGTGCGCCCGGTGATGGAGCAGCGCGTGCCCTGGTTGCAGCAGGCGAGCCACTACAACAGCTGGTTCCTCGATGTGGCGGCGACCGGCATGGTGTTTGACGATTTCGACCCGGCCAAGCCAACCACTCAGGCGCAGGATGCGCAAAACCGGATGGCCGGGATGGCGTGGATTGCCAAAAGTCAGGGCATTCTGGTGGGCTCCGAGGAGGGCGGGGCGGTAGCCAACCGCACCGCAGCCTTTGCCCATGGCCCCCAGACCAGCGGCTTTGGCTGGCAGGATACCGATATGCGCCGCAACAAGCGCTCTCCCTACTATCTGGGAGCCTGGTATCCCGAGCATCAGCCTGATTACTTCTTTCGCCAGAGCCACCTCAAGCCCGGGTATCAGGGGCTCTACTTCGATCCGGCGCTGCGGTTGCCGCTGTTCCAGAGCGTCTTTCACGACAGCATAGTGACCACCCACCACTGGACGATGGACAGCCTCAAATTCAGGGAGAGCCGTCAGGTGACCGAACTGTTGCAACAGCTCTACAACGTGCCGCCGCTGCTCAATCTCAGTCTGGATAGTGCCAGCGTGCGCATTCCCTACCTCAAGGGGCTCGATGCCTTCTTCCGCCCGTTGCACGAACGGCTATACAACCAGCCGCTCACCGGTTTTCGCTGGTTGGATAAAAGAGGTGTGGTGCAGCAGAGCGAGTTTGCCGATGGCACTCGACTGATAGCCAACTTCGGCCCGGCCACCGAGCTGGCAGGGATAAAACTGGCCGCTCAAAGCGTGTTGGCGCTGTTGCCCGATGGCAGGAAGTTGCAGTTTTTATCGCAAGCTGATTGATTGGCGGATCACTCATCGGCTCTAGCAGAGACAACAAGGGCCCGCCTGAATTGCTTCAGGCGGGCCCATTTTCATTGCTGTCGGCGGGAATTACTCTCCCAGCAGCTGTTGCCAGACGTTCAGCACATGGCTGCGTTCACTCTGCAGCTGATCGTCGCTCACCTTGCGGGAGATCTCCGAGAGGTTGAGGCGATGGCCGAGGTTGCGGATCTCCAGATAGGCCTGTTTCAGCCCCTCTGCCTGCTCCAGGGTCAGTACCCCTGCCATCACGCACTCATCGAAGATGCGCACGTTATCGGACCAGCGGGTGAGGGCATCGGGTTCGCTACAGGCGTGGGCCAGCACCAGATACTGGGCGATAAACTCGATATCCACCATGCCACCGGGGGACTGCTTGAGGTCGAATTCGCCAGCCCCCGCTTTCAGCAGATGATCCCGCATCTTGTGGCGCATCTCGCGCACCTCGCGGGCCAGAGTCGGCAGCTCCCGCTCCCTGGCCAGCACATCGCGGCGGATACGGGCAAATTCGGCAACGATGGCATCATCGCCATAGATGGGGCGAGCCCGCACCAGCGCCTGATGTTCCCAGGTCCACGCCTCGTTTTGCTGGTATTGCTCGTAGGCCGACAGCGACGAGACCAGCAGGCCGGAGTCGCCGGAGGGGCGCAGTCGCATATCGATCTCGTAGAGAATGCCGGAGGGGGTACGGGTGCTGAACAGGTGCAGGATCCGCTGGGCGAGGCGCAGGTAGAACTGGCGGCTGTCGATGGGCTTGCGCCCGTCGGTGTAGCTGTTGGGGTCGCCGCCGTGCAGGAACACCAGATCGAGATCCGAGCCGTAGCCGAGCTCGATGCCGCCCAGCTTGCCGTAGGCCACCACCGCAAAGCCGCGCTGGCCGCTGGTTGCCACCTCGGGCGGCACCCCGTAGCGCTCGCTCATCTGGGCCCAGGCCTGATTGACCACCTCCTCGGTGATCGCCTCCGCCAGCCAGGTGAGGTGGTCGCTCACCTTCATCAGCGGCAGGGCGCCGGCGATGTCGGCCGCCACGATGCGCAGCAGCTGCACCTGCTTGAACTGGCGCAGCGCCTCCATCTGCTGCTCCACGTCCTCCTCCGGGATGCGCAGCAGGAACTGGCGCAACTGGGGCTTGTACTGATCGAGCGGGGTGGGGTGATAGAGGTGCTGGGGATCGAGCAGTTCGTCCAGCAGGATGGGGTAGCGGGCCAGCTGTTCGCTCACCAGATGGCTGGCGTCGCACAGCCGCACCAGCTGGCGCAGGGCGCCCGGGTTTTCCGCCAGCAGTTGCAGATAGGCGCTGCGGGTGAAGATGCGGGTCAGCAGCTCGCATACCCGCTCGAACAGGCGGGCGGGTTGCTCACTGGCGACCACCAGCCGCAGCAGCTCCGGCATCAGCCAGTCCAGAGCGATGCGCCCCTGCGGCCCCACCTGACGGCGCTTGTACTCCTCCTTGAAGCGCAGCAGGGCAGCGCAGAGCGGAGCGGGCTCGACGACCCCTTGAGCAGTCAGCAATTTTTCCAGCTCGGCGGCGTCGAGCTCGGTGCGCCAGAGATCGAGCCAGAGCTGCTCCAGATGGGCGGGAGCCTCCTTCTCTTCCCCCACCACGGCGGCAAACTCCTGATGGACGGCCGCCATCTCCGCGTCCAGATGAGCCATAAAGGCGTCCCAGTCAGCAAAACCCAGAGCCGCGATCAGCCGCTGGCGATCCCGCTCCTCGGTGGGCAGGGTCTGGGTCTGTTGATCGCCGATCTCCTGCAGAATGTTTTCGACCCGGCGCAGGGAGCGATAGGCCGTCAGCAAGCGGTCGCAATGGGCGGATTCGAGGGCGCCACATTGGGCGATGGCGGCCAGCGCCTGGGGCAGGTGACGCACCCGCAGTGCCGGTTCACGGCCGCCGCGAATAAGCTGCAGCGCCTGGGCGATAAACTCCACTTCACGAATGCCGCCAGCCCCCAGCTTGATGTTGCCCTCCAGTCCCTTGCGGCGCACCTCGGCGGCGATCATCGCCTTCATCTGGCGCAGGCCGTCGATAACGCCAAAGTCAATATAGCGGCGAAACACGAAGGGGCGCAGCATTTCAGCGAGCTCCACTGCGTGCTCGCATTGGGGGCCCAGTACCCGCGCCTTGACCATGGCGTAGCGCTCCCAGTTGCGGCCGTGGTGCTGGTAGTAATCCTCCATGGCGGCGAAGGAGATGGCGAGTGGCCCCGCATCGCCAAAGGGGCGCAGTCGCATATCGACCCGGAACACCTGACCATCCTGGGTGGGCTGGTGGAGGGCGTTGATGATGCGCTGGCCCAGCTTGATGAAGAATTGCTGGTTGGCGAGCTCGCGTCGCCCGCCAACCGTGTAGCCGTTCTCGGGGAAGGTGAAGATAAGGTCGATGTCCGAGGAGAAGTTGAGTTCGTCACCCCCCAGCTTGCCCATACCGAGGATAAGCAGCGGTTGCGGGTTGCCATTGCCGTCCATCGGGGTGCCCAGTTCGCCGCACTGTTTGGTGTAGAGCCAGTCGCGGGCAGAGCAGATCAGGGCATCCGCCAGTTTGGTGAGGTGGATAAAGCTCTCTTCTACTTCAGCGTGGCCCAGCAGCTCGCGCCAGGCGATCACCAGCATGCGGCTGCGGCGGAACTGGCGCAGGATGCGCTTGAGCGCCTCTTCATCGCTCACCTCGGCGAGCAGGGCGGTCAGATCGCGCTGGTAGGCGGGCCAGCGCTCGGCCTGATCCAGTTCTCCGGAGGCGAGCAGTTCGGTCAGCAACTCCGGCTGTTTGAAGAGGGAGTCGGCGACAAAATCGGAGAGGCCAAGCAGGGTCAGCAGGGTCTGGCGAACGGGCTCTGGCTGGTTGCCATAGTCGGGGGCCAGTTCGATCAGCCGTTGCCATTGGCGCTCGGCCTGTTCTTGCAGCAGGGGGGAGAGGGCGGAGAAAGAGGGAGAGTGCTGGGCCACGGTTGCCGTCCTTGTGGTTCACGACAGATGGTTAACGACACGAGGTTAACAACGCTGCCGGTTCAAAATGGTGGCTGCCAATCTAACACTGTCAGGCCCCCGCGTCACAGCGCAGGGGCGAGAAGCATGATCCGGTGGGAATTATTGGCCGCCAGTCAATCAGGTGCGCTGGTAGATGGCAGGGTTGTAGATCTCCATCAGGCTGTCTGGACTTGCTGGGGGCGCAAAGCCAAAACCGGCATAGAGGCCGTGAGCATCAGAGGTGGCGAGAGCGAGACGCCGTAATCCCTGCAACTCGGGATGGTCGACAATGGTTGCCACCAGTGCCTTGCTGTAACCCCAGCCGCGGTACTCAGGCAGCACGAAGACATCGGCCAGATAGCCAAAGGTGGCCTTGTCGGTGATGACCCGGGCGAAGGCAACCTGCTGACCATCGACATAGCCGCCAACGCAGAGGGAGTGGTTGATAGCCCGCACCACAGTGCTGTGGGGAATACCACGGCACCAGTAAGCCTCTTCGGAGAGAAAACGGTGGATCAGCGGCACATCGAGCCGCCCTTTGTCGTCACTGAGCTCGAGTGGTGAGTGCGTTGCATTCTGCTGGATATTGGCTCCTTGCCGTGCGCTGGAAATGAGAAAGGCCCCCTCAAGGGGCCTTCCAGTCTAACCGGATTGGGGCATGAAAACAGTCAGGCGAGCTTGAAGGACTGGATCTGGCTGTCGAGCTCCTTGCTGTGCTGCTCGACCAGCTCGGAGGCCTCTTGCAGTTCACGCAGTACCACGACGGAGCCTTCGGCGATCTGCTTGACCTGTTCCAGATTGCCGCGCATCTCTTCGGCGACCGAGCTCTGCTGCTCGGAGGCGGCGGCGATGTGGCGGTTCATGTCGGCGACGCCCTGTACCCGCTGCACTATGGTGGCGAGCTGGGTACCGGCCTGGGTCACCTGTTCCACCCCCTTGTCGGCCTGCTGTACGCTTTGGGCCATCAGCTCGCCAGCCTGATGGGCATTGCCCTGCAGCTGCTCGATCATCTTCTGGATCTCGACGGTGGCGGCCTGAGCCCGGTTGGCCAGCTCGCGCACTTCGGAGGCCACCACGGCAAAGCCACGACCCGCTTCACCGGCGCGAGCCGCTTCGATTGCCGCGTTCAGTGCCAGCAGGTTGGTCTGCTCCGAGATGCCGCGAATGGTGTCGACTACCGAGCCAATGCGCTCGACCCCCTGCTCCACCTCGTTGACCACGGTGGCGGAGCGCTGGATGTTGCCGGAGAGGGTGTCTATGGTGCTGACGGTATCGGCGACGCAGCGGCTCCCCTCTTCCGCCAGCTGGCTGGTTTCGGCGGTGGCGTGAGAGGCCTGATCCGCATGGGCGGCCACTTCGCGAATGGCGCCGACCATCTGGCTCATGGCGCTGGCCAGCTGTTCGATCTGGGTGAACTCTTCGTTGATCGCTTCGTTGGCCTCTTCCATGCAAAGGGTCACCTGTGAGGCGATGTCGTTGAGCTCCTTGCAGGCGGCGCGCTGGTTGCCAAACACCTCTTTGAGGTTCTCCTGGGAGTGGGAGACCGCCTTGGCGATGTCACCGAATTCGTCACGAGACTTGAGCAGTACCTTGTGGCTGAGGTCCCGCTTGGCGAAGCGTTCCAGCAGGCCCACCAGATAGTGCACCTGCTTGACCATCAGGCGGGAGCCGGTGAGCAGCAGGATCACGAACAGCAGCCCCATGATGGCGGTCTCCATCAGACCGGTCCAGAGCAGGCGATTGGAGATCGCATCCGCCTTGGCGGGATCGAGCCCTTCGCTGAGCAGGGTCGCTTCCAGATTGTTGGCGTCAAACCAGAGTTTTGTCAGTAGCAGGAGGGTACTGAACACCATCAGCAGCACCACTTTGGGTACCAACCGGATGTTGCTCATTCTTTTCTCCAGCAGGTTCAGCTGCATTGTCATTCTCCTTTTAAAAGCCGTTTTTTCCTTTGCCCTCAGGACTATCGGCATTATCTTCTCTTTTATTAATTTGCACTGTGCTTAAAGTTGGAAAATGTATGCGACATCACTTAACTCATCTGCGGGCGATGGATCTGCTGATGGCATTTCTGTCGATTATCTCGGTTGTACTGGTGACGGCCCGCTGGTGGGGCCATGAGAGCCTGACACCACAGACCCTGCAGCTCTTCTATGACCTCGACAGTCTGATCTGCTACTTCTTCCTCGCGCACTTTGCTTATGGCTGGATCCGGGCCTCCGATCGCAAGGCCTATTTCAAGGCCAACTGGATCTATCTGCCGGGTAGCCTGCCGATGGCGGAGCAGTTGCGCTGGGCGCGGTTGATCCAGCTTTGGCGGGTCTATCAGCTGTTCAAGGAGCACCCGGATCTCTGGGCCATGTTCCGTCGCGAGCGCAACGAGACCACCCTCTCCGGCATCCTGTTTCTGTTCTTTCTGCTGCTGGGGGTGGGCTCCGGCGTCATGTACTGGATTGAGTCAGGCCAGCCCGGCAGCCAGATTGAGACACCCTATGACGCGTTCTGGTGGACGCTGGTGACCCTCTCGACAGTGGGTTACGGCGATCTGGTGCCCAAGACCGAGGAGGGGCGGTTTGTCGCCAGCCTGCTGATCCTGTTCGGGGTCGGTCTGTTCGGTGCCATCAGCGGTTTCATGGCCAGCCTGTTCTTGCAGCCCAACAAGGGGGATGGCGAGACCGACAAGTGGCGTCATCACTACAACAACCAGCAAGAGGAGCTGCTGCGGGAGATCCGTGCGCTGCGCAGCGAGGTGCAGGAGCTGAAAAACAAGTGAGGCCGCAGACGGGCAAGTTGCGAGGTGACTCGCAACTCTGCGCGTATTATCCCGGGGGAGGTGCTTTTTCTTTGCTTGTCCTTTAACCTGCTGGCGGCTTAACATTCAACCTCTTGTCCAAACCTGAAAAAGAGAACCGATCGACCATGCGCGCCCTTCTCGGGATTTTGATCTGCTTGTGTGCCCAACAGGCACTGGCCGATACCCGTTATGTTTCAGACAACATCTTTACCTATATCCACAATGGCCCGGGTACCCAGTACCGGATCCTTGGCAGCGTCAAGGCTGGTGAACCGCTGGAGGTAAAGGCGGTGAACAGCGAGGCCGGTTTCACCCAGGTGGTGGACGGTCGTGGCCGCGAGGGGTGGATCAAAAACAGCGAACTGCAGAGCCAGATCAGCCTGCGCGAGCGTCTGCCCCAGGTGGAAAAAGAGCGCGATGAGCTTAAAGATCGCTTGCAGAACCTCAACGGTGACAACGAGAAACGCTTCACCGAGAAGGATGGCCAGATCGCCGCCCAGAGCAAGGAGATCGCCGCCCTCAAGGCCCAGCTGGTCAGTCAGGGTGAGGAGATGAGCAATCTCAAAGAGCAGAATGATGCCCTGACCCAGAGCTACGACAACCAGGAGCACGACATGCAGATGGACTGGTTTATCCGTGGTGGTGCCATGGTGGGGGCCGGTATTCTGCTTGGCATCCTGCTGCCCATGCTGCCCCGTCGTCGCAGCCGCGGCGATCGCTGGATGAACTGACAGCATCTGGCTGAATGAATTGCTGAGAAGGGTCGCCGTGGCGGCCCTTCTTTTTTGGGGCGCATTGGGCGGAATGCGTGACTGCTTTGCGATAGAGAGGCGGTGGTAGATCGTATACAAAATGAAGTCAGATGACCCTCACACTTGCTGGCGTATTAGCTTCAAAAGGGAATTCATGGGGGGAATGAGCGATCTTTGTTAAAGATTGGCAACAAATTCATTTCATATAGGGTGCAACATTGTATACATTATCGGCGTTTCGGCGGCGCGTCCGCCTTTGTCGATATCAGCCCTAGGGCGTACAGGAAGACCCCATATGTTCAAAGCTACTCAAGTGCTTGCCGCTGACTATATCCCCTCTGATCTGGCCGCCCTGCGCGAAGCCATCACCCAGAACTATGTGGTGGATGAAAATGCCTATCTGGCCGAACTGTCGGCCATGCTGCCGGGGGATGGCGCCTCGCTGGAGCAGGTGGCCCAGCGTGCCCGTACTCTGGTGACCAAGGTGCGCAAGGAGAGCGGCTCCGGTGACGGTATCGACGCCTTCCTGCAGGAGTACAGTCTGGATACCCAGGAGGGGATCATCCTGATGTGTCTGGCCGAGGCGCTGCTGCGCATTCCCGATGCCGAGACCGCCGATGCCCTGATCAAGGACAAGCTCTCCGGCGCCAACTGGTCATCCCATTTCCGCAAGAGCGACTCTACTCTGGTCAACGCCTCCACCTGGGGGCTGATGCTGACCGGCAAGATCATCAAGCTCGACAAAAAGCTGGACGGCAACCCGGCCAACCTGCTTGGGCGCATGGTCAACAAGCTGGGGGAGCCGGTGGTGCGCTCTGCCATGTATGCCGCCATGAAGATCATGGGCAAGCAGTTCGTGCTGGGGCGCGACATGAAGGAGGCGCTCAAGGCGAGCCGCAAATCCCGCGAGCTGGGCTACACCCACACCTACGACATGCTGGGAGAATCGGCGCTGACCATGCAGGATGCCGACAAGTATCTGACCGATTATCGCAACGCCATCGAGGCTGTCGGCAACGAGCGCATCAGCGACGGCGGCCCGGCCCCTTCCATCTCCATCAAGCTCTCGGCGCTCCATCCGCGCTATGACGTGGCCAACCGCGAGCGGGTGCTCGGCGAAATGTGCGAGCGGCTGGTGGGGTTGGTGCGTCTGGCCCGCGACAAGGATGTGGCCATCAGCATCGATGCCGAAGAGATGGACCGCCTCGAGCTCTCTCTCGATCTGTTCGAGCAGCTCTATCGCTCCGACGCCAACCGTGGCTGGGGCAAGCTCGGCATGGTGGTGCAGGCTTACTCCAAACGCGCCCTGCCGGTACTCTGCTGGCTCACCGCACTGGCCCGCGAGCAGGGTGATCTCATTCCGGTTCGCTTGGTAAAAGGCGCCTACTGGGACAGCGAACTGAAATATGCCCAGCAGGCGGGCCTGCCCGGCTACCCGCTCTTTACCCGCAAGGCGGGCACCGATATCTCCTACCTCGCCTGCGCCCGCTACCTGCTGAGCGAGCCGACTCGCGGCTTTATCGCTCCCCAGTTCGCCACCCACAATGCCAATACCGTGGTCAGCATTCTGGAGATGGCCGGTGATCGCCAGTTTGAATTCCAGCGTCTGCACGGCATGGGGGAGGAGCTGCACAACGCCGTGCTGAACGACAATCCCGGCCTGCACTGCCGCATCTATGCGCCGGTCGGCGCCCACAAGGATCTGCTGCCCTATCTGGTGCGCCGCCTGCTGGAGAACGGGGCCAACACCTCCTTCGTCCACAAGCTGGTGGACCCCAACACCCCGGTAGATTCACTGGCCGAGCATCCGCTGCGCACCCTCAAGCGCTACTCCGGCTTTGCCAACGACCGGATTCCGCAGCCGGTGAACCTGTTCACCGACCGCAAGAACTCCAGCGGCGTCAACATGAACATCCTCTCCATCCAGCGCCCCTTCTTCGCCCGCTTGAAAGAGCTGGAGAGCAAGCAGTGGCTGGCGGGCCCCATCGTCGATGGCGAGACCCTCAAGCGCAGCGAGGCACGTCCCGTGCTGAGCCCGCAGGATGTGAGCCTCACCGTCGGCAAGATCCACTGGGCCGACGAGCAGGCGGTGGAACAGGCTTTGGCATCCGCCCACGCAGCCTTCCCGCGCTGGCGCGAAACCCCGGTGAGCGAGCGTGCCGCCGCGCTGGAGAAGCTGGCGGATCTGCTGGAAGCGAACCGCGAGCAGTTTGTCTCCCTCTGTACCCGCGAGGCGGGCAAGCTGCTGCAAGATGGCATCGACGAAGTGCGTGAAGCGGTCGATTTCTGCCGCTACTACGCGGTGCAGGCGCGCAGCTTGATGGGGCAGGCGACCCTGCTGCCCGGTTACACCGGCGAGCAGAACGAGCTGTTCCTGCAGGGGCGCGGGGTGTTTGTCTGCATCAGCCCGTGGAACTTCCCGCTGGCGATTTTCCTCGGCCAAATCGCTGCGGCGCTGGCCACTGGCAACACCGTCATTGCCAAACCGGCGGAGCAGACCGGCCTTATCGCCCATCTGGCGGTGACTCTGGCCCATCAGGCTGGTATTCCGGGCGACGTGCTGCAACTGCTGCCCGGTGACGGTGCCACCGTCGGTGCCAAGTTGACAGCCGATCCGCGTATCGGCGGCGTCTGCTTCACCGGCTCCACCGAGACCGCCAAGCTGATCAACATGACTCTGGCCCAGCGCGATGGCGCCATCCTGCCGCTTATCGCCGAGACCGGCGGTCAGAATGCCATGATCGTCGACTCCACCGCCCTGCCGGAGCAGGTTGTGCGCGACGTGGTGAGCGCCGCCTTCCAGAGCGCCGGTCAGCGCTGCTCGGCCCTGCGGGTGCTCTACCTGCAGGAGGAGATCGCCGAGCGGGTGCTGGAGATCCTCACCGGCGCCATGCAGGAGCTGAAAGTGGGCAACCCGGCCGAGCACAACACCGACGTCGGCCCGGTGATCGATGCCGATGCCAAGGCGGGGCTGGATGCCCATTTGGCCCGGATGATCCCGCGAGCTCGCCTGATTGCCCAGGCGCCGATGCCCGCCGCGACCATGGAGGGACACTTCGTTCAGCCGACCGCGCTGGAGATCGGTTCCATCCGCGAGCTGGCCAAGGAGCAGTTCGGCCCCATCCTGCACGTGGTGCGCTACGCCACCCGGGATCTGGACAAGGTGATCAGCGACATCAACGGCACCGGCTACGGTCTGACGTTGGGGATCCACAGCCGCAACGAATCCCACGCCGAGGAGCTGGCGAGCCGTATCAACGTGGGCAACGTCTACATCAATCGTAACCAGATCGGCGCCATGGTCGGGGTGCAACCGTTCGGCGGCCAGGGGCTCTCCGGCACCGGCCCCAAGGCGGGTGGCCCCCACTATCTCGGGCGGTTTGTTACCGAGAAGACCCGCACCATCAACACCACGGCGGTGGGCGGCAACGCCTCCCTGCTGGCGATGGGCGATGCCTGATCCGCGTCGATAGAGGCGGATACGGGATGCCGGATAACAGCGGGCCGCCTTCGGGCGGCCCCTTTATTTGCGCCATCCGTTTTTTACGAATGGGACAATCGGCCACAGCGGGGTCGTCAGCGACCCGTGCTGGTCGTAAGATGGGAGCCATTCGCGCGGCGCTTGCCCCTTGGCGGGCCCGCCGTAGCCAGGGTTTTGTTTTAACGAGAGTGTTTATCTGATGTCATTAACCGAACAAGCCCGCTGGTTCGTGCTGGGGGGCGATCATCTGGTACTGCTCGATCAGCAGGGAGAGGTGCCACAAGGAAGTAAAGCGTGCCTGCCCGCAGCGCTGGCTGACGCCCCTTTCGAGCGTTTTGACGAGTGGCAGGGGCTGCCCTGCTATCTGCTGGATCTGGGGGATGAGGCCGACACGAGCGCCATGAGCCCGCTGCGCCATCTGATGGTGGTGGGGGACGATGAGGGCTTTCGCCTCGCAGGCCGCGCCTGGCAGCTGGTCACCTTCCGCCGTACCCACCGTTTCTGCGGCGAGTGCGGCGCCCCCATGACCCCGAAGGCGGGGGAGTGGGCGCAGGTGTGCCACCACGGCCACACGGCTTATCCGCGCATCTCCCCCTGCATTATCGTGGCGGTGCGCAAGGGGCCGGAGATCCTGCTGGCGGCCCATCGCCGTCACTATCAGGCCGACGATCCCATGTATACCGTGCTGGCCGGCTTTGTGGAGGCGGGGGAGAATCTCGAGCAGTGCGTGGCGCGGGAGGTGTTCGAGGAGAGCGGTATCCGGGTGCGCAATGTGCGCTACGCGGCGAGCCAGCCCTGGCCCTTCCCTCACAGCCTGATGATGGGTTTTACCGCCGACTACGAGAGCGGCGAAATCCGGGTGCAGGACGACGAACTGGTGGCCGCCGATTTCTTTGCCGCAGACCGGCTGCCGCGTTTGCCGCCCCACGGCACCATCGCCCGGCGCCTGATCGAGCGTTCGCTGGCGGGCGAGGGGTAACGAGGCGCTTATCTTTTCGCCAACCTTTTTGCACCTCTTTTTAAAAACGGGGCGGTCAGGTTTGCGCCCCTTCACATCTTTGCAACCGCGCGCCCATTTGCCACGTTTTGGGCAGTCCGCTCCGGTGGGCAAAGTGGTATTATGGCCGCCATTTTATGCGTGATACGAACTCAGGAACTGGGATGAAAGAGCTGAAGAACGATCGATACCTGCGCGCTTTGCTGCGTCAGGATGTGGACATGACCCCGGTATGGATGATGCGCCAGGCTGGCCGTTATCTGCCGGAATACAAGGCGACTCGCGCCCAGGCGGGGGATTTTATGTCCCTGTGCCGCAATGCCGAGCTGGCCTGTGAAGTCACCCTGCAGCCGCTGCGCCGCTACCCGCTCGATGCCGCCATCCTCTTCTCCGACATCCTGACCGTGCCCGATGCCATGGGGCTTGGTCTCTACTTCGAGCAGGGTGAAGGCCCGCGCTTCGAGCGTCCGATCACCTCCATGGCCGACGTGCAGGCGCTGCCCATTCCGGATCCGGAAGATGAGCTGGGCTACGTGATGAACGCGGTGCGCACCATTCGCCGCGAACTGAAGGGCGAAGTGCCGCTCATCGGCTTCTCCGGCAGCCCCTGGACCCTGGCCACCTACATGGTGGAGGGGGGCAGCTCCAAGGCGTTTACCAAGATCAAGCAGATGATGTACGCAGAGCCCATGACCCTGCATCTGCTGCTCGACAAGCTGGCCGACAGCGTAATCAGCTATCTCAACGCCCAGATCAAGGCGGGTGCTCAGGCGGTCATGGTGTTCGACACCTGGGGCGGCGTGCTCACCCCGCGCGATTACCGCGACTTCTCCCTGCAGTACATGCACAAGATTGTCGATGGCCTGATCCGCGAACACGACGGTCGCCGCGTGCCTGTCACCCTGTTCACCAAGAACGGTGGTCAGTGGCTGGAGCAGATCGCCGCCACCGGTTGCGATGCGCTGGGTCTGGACTGGACCACCGACATTGCCGACGCCAAGCGTCGGGTCGGTGACAAGGTGGCGCTGCAGGGCAACATGGATCCCTCCATGCTCTACGCCACTCCCGCTCGTATCCGTGAAGAGGTCGCCTCCATTCTGGCCGGTTTCGGTCAGGGCAACGGCCACGTCTTCAACCTAGGTCACGGCATCCATCAGGATGTGAACCCGGAGCACGCTGGCGTGTTCGTCAACGCGGTACACGAGCTCTCCGCCCAGTACCACGGCCGCTAAGGCCGGGGCGAGAGAAGAAGAGTTTGTTTGATATCCGGGGCCGCAAGGCCCCGTTTTACATTTAAAATGGCGCCGCGACGACGAGCGCGTGGCGCCAGCGCAGGAGGCAAGATGAGCAGCAAGTCACTGGATTGGGGTATCGATCTTGGCGGTACCAAGTGTGAATGTGTGGTGCTGGATGGCGACGAGGTGCTGCTGCGCCACCGCATCCCCACCGAGCGGGCTGGTGGTTATGAGCACATGATCGGCCAGATCGCCAAGCTGGTAGCAGAGTGCGCCGAGAAGATTGGCCAGCGCCCGACCGTCATCGGCATGGGCACGCCGGGGGCGCGGGATCCGCAGACAGGCCTGATGAAAAACTGCAACACCACCGAGCTCAACGGCAAGCCGTTCAAGGAAGATCTGGAGCGCAAACTGGGCGTGCCGGTACTGATCGCCAACGATGCCAACTGCTTCGCGCTGGCAGAAACCCATCTGGGGGCGGTGCGCCAGCACCATCCCGATGCGAAAGTGGTGTTCGGCATCATCATGGGCACCGGGGTCGGCTCCGGTATCGTCATCAACGGCCAGATCCTCAACGGTCACCACGGCATCGCCGGTGAGTGGGGCCATAACGTGCTCTCCCCCGATGGTCCCGAGTGCTACTGCGGCAAGCGCGGCTGCGTCGAGACCCTGATCAGCGGCCCGGCGCTGGAGGCCTGGTACGAGGCCAAAGCCAAGCGTCGCCTCTCGCTGGCCCAAATCGCGGCGGCCACCGCTTACGATCATGTGGCCAAGCTCACCATCGACCGGCTGCACCTGCTGTTTGGTCAGGCGCTGGCCAACGTGGTCAACATTCTCGACCCGGATGTGATCGTCATCGGCGGCGGGGTCGGCAATGTGCAGAGTCTTTACAGCGCCGGACGGCAGACAATTTTGCCCTTCCTCTTTAATCCCCGCTTCGCAACCCCCATTATTGCTCCTGCCCTTGGCGACAGTGCCGGGGTATTCGGGGCCGCACTGCTGGCCCGCGGTGAATTCAAGGAGGCCCTGCTGTCGTAGCCGGGGTTCCCGGGCGGCCGGTGTGCCGCCCTGTTGCTGGTTCAAGGAAACGGATTCTCGATGATCAAGATTGCCATCAATGGTTACGGGCGGATCGGTCGCAACGTGTTGCGAGCCCTCTATGAAAGCGGGCGCGACAAGACCATCAAGATCGTCGCCATCAACGAGCTGGCGGCCCCCGAGGCCATGGTGCACCTGACCCGTTACGATACCAGTCACGGTCGCTTCCACCATCCGGTGCAACTGGCGGGCAGCAGCATGCTGGTGGGGGAAGATCTCATCTCCCTGTTTGCCGAGCGGGATCCGTCAAAGCTGCCGTGGCGGGCGTTGGGGGTCGATGTGGTGCTCGATTGCACCGGGGTGTTCGGCTCGCGGGCCGATGCCGAGCTGCATCTGGCGGCGGGGGCGGGCAAGGTGCTCTTCTCTCACCCGGCCGATGCGGATGTGGATGCCACCGTGGTCTACGGGGTCAACCATCAGGTGCTGACCGGAGCGGAGCGGATCGTCTCCAACGCCTCCTGTACCACCAACTGCGTGGTGCCGGTGATTGAAACATTGCATCGAGAATTCGAGATAAATTGTGGTACTATTACGACAATTCATTCGGCCATGCATGATCAGCAAGTCATCGATGCCTACCACAGTGACTTGCGCCGAACCCGCGCTGCCAGTCAGTCCATCATTCCGGTGGATACCAAGCTGGCAAAGGGGCTGGAGCGTATCCTGCCCCACTTCGCCGGCAAGTTCGAGGCGATTGCGGTGCGGGTGCCGACCATCAATGTAACAGCGATGGATCTCAGTATTACTGTTCGTAAAAAAGTGACAGTTACTGACGTAAATCAAGCCCTGCAACGGGCATCCAGAGGTACATTACACGGTATTCTGGATTACACGGAAGAGCCTTTGGTCTCCGTAGACTTCAATCATGATGCACACTCCTGCATCATTGATGGTACCCAGACCCGGGTGAGCGATGCCAACCTCGTCAAGATGTTGATGTGGTGCGATAACGAATGGGGCTTCGCAAACCGGATGCTGGATACTACCCGGGCCATGATGGCCGCAGGCTGAGCCTGCCCCGGGCGAATAGGTTACTGTTTTTAACATTACCTGAAAATATAGAGGACTGAATATGTCTGTTATCAAGATGACTGACCTGGATCTGGCGGGTAAACGCGTTCTGATCCGTGCTGACCTGAACGTACCGGTAAAAGACGGCAAGGTCACCTCCGATGCACGTATCGTTGCGACTCTGCCGACCATCAAGCTGGCTCTGGAAAAAGGCGCCAAGCTGATGATCACCTCCCACCTGGGTCGTCCGACCGAGGGTGAATACAACGAAGAATTCTCCCTGGCTCCGGTTGTCAACTATCTGAAAGACGCTCTGTCCTGCCCGGTTCGCCTGGCCAAGGATTACCTGGATGGCGTAGAGGTCGCTGCCGGTGAGCTGGTTGTGCTGGAAAACTGCCGTTTCAACAAAGGCGAGAAGAAGAACACCGAAGAGCTGGCCAAAAAATACGCCGCCCTGTGTGACGTCTTTGTAATGGACGCGTTCGGTACTGCTCACCGCGCCGAAGGTTCTACCTACGGTGTGGCTCAGTTCGCGCCGGTTGCTTGTGCTGGTCCGCTGCTGGCGGGTGAACTGGAAGCGCTGGGTAAAGCCATGCTGAAGCCCGAGCGCCCGATGGTTGCCATCGTTGGCGGCTCCAAGGTCTCCACCAAGCTGACCGTTCTGGAATCCCTCTCCAAGATCGCTGACCAGCTGGTTGTCGGTGGTGGCATCGCCAACACCTTCATCGCTGCTGCCGGTCACAACGTCGGCAAGTCCCTGTGCGAGCACGACCTGATCGACACCGCCAAGAAACTGGCTGCCGAGACCAACATTCCTGTGACCACCGACGTGGTTGTCGGTGCCGAGTTCTCCGAGTCCACTCCGGCTACCATCAAGTCTGTTGCTGATGTGACCGACGGCGACATGATCTTCGACATCGGCCCTGACTCTGCCAAGGCCCTGGCTGACATCATCATGAACGCCAAGACCATCCTGTGGAACGGCCCGGTCGGTGTATTCGAGTTCGACCAGTTCGCTGAAGGCACCAAGATCATCGCCGAAGCCATCGCTGCTTCTCCGGCCTTCTCCATCGCTGGCGGTGGTGACACCCTGGCTGCCATCGACAAGTTCGGCATCGCTGACAAAGTCTCCTACATCTCCACTGGCGGCGGCGCCTTCCTGGAGTTCGTAGAAGGCAAGGTTCTGCCGGCTGTTGAGATTCTGGAACAGCGCGCCAAAGCCTAATTGACCCGAGACGGGGGGCAAAAGCCTCCCGTTTCGTTTATCATGTGCCCGCTGTGCCGGTTCATGATGAACCCCCCATTTTTTATTAACGGCATACGAGACAGGACGATTAAACATGTCTAAGAAAATTTTCGACTTCGTAAAACCCGGCGTGATCACTGGTGATGACGTTCAGAAAGTGTTCGCCATCGCTAAAGAGAACGGCTTTGCTCTGCCGGCCGTAAACTGCGTTGGTACCGACTCCGTTAACGCCGTACTGGAAGCTGCCGCCAAGGTTAAAGCGCCGGTTATCGTTCAGTTCTCCAACGGTGGTGCCGTGTTCACCGCCGGTAAGGGCCTGAAGCTGGAAGGCCAGAAAGCCGCCATCCTGGGTGCTATCTCCGGTGCCAAGCACGTTCACGCCGTTGCCGAAGCCTACGGTGTTCCGGTTATCCTGCACACCGACCATGCTGCCAAGAAGCTGCTGCCGTGGATCGACGGTCTGCTGGACGCGGGCGAGAAGCACTTTGCTGAAACCGGCAAGCCGCTGTTCTCCTCCCACATGCTGGACCTGTCCGAAGAGTCTCTGGAAGAGAACATCGACATCTGCTGCGAGTACCTGACCCGCATGGCCAAGATGAACATGACTCTGGAGCTGGAACTGGGTTGCACCGGTGGCGAAGAAGACGGCGTCGACAACAGCCACATGGATCAATCTGCTCTGTACACCCAGCCGGAAGATGTGGCTTACGCTTACGAGCGTCTGTCCAAGATCAGTCCGCGTTTCACCATCGCTGCCTCCTTCGGCAACGTACACGGTGTCTACAAGCCGGGTAACGTCAAGCTGACCCCGTCCATCCTGGACGCTTCCCAGAAGTACGTTTCCGAGAAGTTTGGCATCCCTGCCAAGTCTCTGGACTTCGTATTCCACGGTGGTTCAGGTTCCACTCTGGAAGAGATCCGCGAGTCCATCTCCTACGGCGTAGTGAAGATGAACATCGACACCGACACCCAGTGGGCAACTTGGGAAGGTCTGCTGAACTTCTACAAGAAGAACGAAGCTTACCTGCAAGGCCAGCTGGGCAACCCGGAAGGCGCCGACAAGCCGAACAAGAAGTTCTACGATCCGCGCGTATGGCTGCGTGAAGGTCAGACTTCTATGATCGCTCGTCTGGAGAAAGCATTCTCCGACCTGAACGCCATCGACGTACTGTAATTCGTTACCGTACCTTGATTGCATGAAAAGGCGCCCTTCGGGGCGCCTTTTGCATTTCTGTGATCCGCGCAGGTTGGCGAGTGGGTGAAGAGGTGGGTATTATCGAAACAACTTTGCTTATTTTATTAAACAATTTGCCACCAAAGCAGGATGCTGAGTATGCAGGCAGGAAAGCACAACGGATATCAGGAGCACGTCGCCTCCTACTACGCGGCCACCCGCAACGACTCGCAACAGTGGCCCGAGCTGGAGGGGGAGTACAAGGCTGACGTCTGCATCATCGGTGGCGGCTTTACCGGTCTCAATACCGCCATCAATCTGGCGGATGCCGGTTACAAGGTCGCCTTGCTGGAGGCCAATCGCATCGGCTGGGGCGCTTCCGGGCGCAACGGCGGCCAGCTTATTCGCGGTATCGGCCACGACACCAGCCAGTTTGCCCGCTGGATTGGCGAGCAAGGAGTGCGCGAGCTGGATCTGATGGGGCTGGAGGCGGTGCAACTGGTGCGCGAGCGGGTCGAGCGCTTCAATATCGACTGCGATCTCACCTGGGGCTACTGCGACCTCGCGACTCGTCAGCGTCATCTGGCCAGCTTCGAGGAGGATCTCGCGCATCTGGCGAGCCTCGGCTATGAACACGAGCTGAGACTGGTCCCGCGCGAAGATATCCATAGCGTGGTGGGATCGGATCGCTATATCGGCGGCCTCATCGACATGGGCTCCGGCCATCTGCATCCCCTCAATCTGGCGCTGGGCGAGGCGCGCGCCGCCGCCAGCCTCGGGGTTTCCCTGTTTGAACACTCCAGAGTGACTCATATCGACTACGGCAAGCAGGTCGAGGTGACCACCGCCCACGGCCGGGTCACTGCCGATTATCTGGTGATTGGCTGCAACGCTTATCTCAATGATCTTAATCCGGAGCTGGGAGGACGGGTGCTGCCCGCCGGTTCTTACATCCTCGCCACCGAGGTGCTCGATCGCCGCTTGCGCCAGCGACTGCTGCCGCAAAACATGGCAGTGTGCGACCAGAACGTGGCGCTCGACTACTACCGCCTCTCCGCCGATGGCCGCCTGCTGTTTGGCGGCGCCTGCAACTATTCGGGGCGAGACCCGAAGGATATCAAGGCCTTTATGTTGCCCAAGCTGCTGCGGGTCTTCCCCGAGCTGGCCGAGACTGCCATCGAGTTCCAGTGGGGCGGGATGATCGGGATCGGCGCCAATCGGTTGCCGCAGATTGGCCGCTTGAAGGAACACCCCAACGTGCTCTACGCCCAGGCCTACTCCGGTCATGGCCTCAATGCGACTCACATGGCGGGCAAGCTGGTGGCCGAGGCGATCCGTGGTGAGAGCCGGGGTTTCGATCTCTTTGCCAGCGTGCCCCATATCACCTTCCCCGGTGGCCCGGCACTGCGCTCCCCGCTGTTGGCACTGGGAATGTTGTGGCACCGGATGAAGGATATCTTCTGATGCCGATTGTCAGCCTGCACAGTGATGGCTGAACGCGGCCCCCTTGCCAGCCCCTTGTTTATAGCGGGTAGGCTCTATCATCCCGCCTGATAGACCAAAAGATGCATTCGCGCCAATCCCTGCCGGTTGGCGCTATCTTTTAGGTGTGAGAGCGGTTATCTGCCAAGGGGACGAGGGTGTGTCTGCTTGTCGGAATACTTGCCGAAAAAGGGCCGAGGACGGAGAGATAGGAGGGCCGAGATGGAGATGAATGTGGTCGCGTCAGGCGGGCTCAGCCCGCTGGCGCAACGGCAGGGATCTCTCGCTGCGCAGGCACCGGAGAGGGCCACGCCGTCGTCATCGACAGGCAGCGACAGCCGGATGGTGCGCGACCTTGGTGCTGTGCTGGACGAGCTGGGGCTGTCGCCGAAAGGGGCGGATGGCGGCGGGAGCAGTGCTTCAATCAGGGATTCGCTGGAAGCGTTCATCAACACCATGATGGGCTCCTTGCAACAGCAGCAAGAGCAACAGCTGGCATTGCAGCAACAACAGCGGCAAGAGCAGGAACAGCGCAAACTCGCCATCGATGACAGTAGCGAGAACCCGCTCAAGCGGGATCTGGATCGCCTGCTGGAGACGCTGGATCAACAGGGCGGACAGGGAAAAGAGAGCGAGCAAGGAGCCGAGATCGAAGCGGTGAACCCCTTGCAGAGCCAGCTGACCAAGCTGCTGGAGAGCAGCGGTGCGGCAGAGCGCGGGGTCACCCTCAAGGAGGTGCTGTCGGGGTTGGCCAGCAAGCTGCCGAGTGAACCCGCCGAGCGAAAAGGGTATCGGGTCGATACCCAGGTCTGAGCTGGTTGGCAACGGCAGGAGAGTCGTTGCAGAGCATAAGGGGCGGGAAGCGCTTTATTGGGCCGGTTCCGCCAGCCGCCAGCCCTGTTCGTCCTTCATCATCCACACCTCTGCCTCTTGCGGCAGCACCTGACCTGCCTCGAACTCGCCATATTTGCGCTCGAGCTCCATCAGTCCCATCTCCTGCTGGAAGGGGCCAACCCGGTCGTATACCAGATCCTCGTCGTGCAACACCTGCAACTGATCGAGCCCCTGCTTGAAGTGAAGCTGGTAACTCACCTTGACCAGATAGACCCCCTCCATCCGCTCCTCCTTGCCGAGGATGGTGAAGTCGCTGATTTCGAACAGGTTGGCATCTGTCTCGGCCAGCAACCTGGCGGTAACTTGGCTCCGGATATCCTCTTCACCGGGCCCTGCACTGCAGCCATAAAGCCAGAGGGCTAGCAGGGGGATGAACCACTTTTTCATCAAAACTCCGGACGGGCGAGACAATCGAAGGGCAAATTTTGCCATGCTGCCGGTCATATACAAGGGATTGCCAGAAAAATCAGCACGTAACGCATAAGGTGGCCCCTGTCTGCTGACAAGGGCGCCACTGGTCAGCGTAGCTGATCAAGCTTGCCTAGAAACTCGGTCGGCCCCATAAAACCGGTGACCCGCTGGCCTGTCAGCTCCTTGCCCTCGCGGTCGAAGAAGATGAGGGTCGGTAACCCCAGCACGTTGAGGCTGTTGAGCAGTTCGATATCGGCATCGTCATTGGCGGTGACATCTGCCTGCAGTAGCACCATCTGGCTGAAGCGCTCCCGCACCGCGGGGTCGCTGAAGGTCTTGTGTTCGAACTCCTTGCAGGCGACGCACCAGTCGGCGTAGAGGTCGAGCAGCACCGGCTTGCCGCGGGCGGCGGCCAGCTGCACCTTGAGATCATCCAGGGTCTTGATGCGGACAAACTGCGGCGCCGTTTGACTGGCATCCGCCGTGACGGCAGCAGGGGCGGCCGGTTGCAGCAGATCCTTGCCCACCACCACGGCACTGATCATCGCCAGCAACAGCACGAAACCGCGCACACTTTTGGCTACCGAGTGGGGCTGGTGCTGGTTGTGGTGATAGAGGTAGCCGCACAGCAGCAGCCCCCAGCCGAGCCAGGCGAGAGTAGCAATCTGATCGCTCCAGAGCCGTGACAGCAGCAGGATGGGCACCGCCAGCAGGGCAAAGCCAAACAACTGCTTGATCACGTCCATCCAGGCGCCTGCCTTGGGCAGCAGCTTGCCCCCCGAGGTGCCGAGCAGCAGCAGCGGCAGCCCCATGCCGAGCGACAGCGCATAGAGCGCCGCGCCGCCGAGCCAGAGATCGCCGCTCTGGGCCACGTAGATCAGCGCCCCCGAGAGCGGCGCCGTGGTGCAGGGGGAGCAGACCAGCCCGGAGATCATCCCCATGATGGCGACCCCTGCTACCGAGCCGCCCTGCTGGCGGTTGGATAGACCGGAGAGGCGGGTTTGCAAACTGCTCGGCAGTTGCAGGGTGTAGAGCCCGAACATGGAGAGGGCCAGCAGCACGAACATCACCGATAGGCCGATCAGCACATAGGGGTGTTGTAGCGCCGCCTGGAATTTCAAGCCCGCCGAGGCCACTACCAACCCCAGCAAGGTGTAGGTGACCGCCATCCCCTGCACATAGACCAGGGAGAGCAGAAAGGCGCGGCCGGTGGAGAGGTGATGACCGGCGCCGGCGATGATGCCGGTCAGGATCGGGTACATGGGGAAGACGCAGGGGGTAAATGCGAGCCCCAGCCCCAGCGCGAAGAAGGCGACGATGCTGAGCCAGAACCCCTGATGGCCAAGGGCTGCCGCCAGCTGATCCTGCTGACTCACAGGTGCGACGCTTTGTGCCGTTTCGGTAGTGGAGGCTGTGGTTGCCGTGACCAGCGGGGTCACATCGATCAGCTTGTCGGTCGGCGGGTAGCAGAGGCCGTCGGTGCAGCCCTGATAGCGCACCCGCAGGGTGGCGCCGTCGCCCACTTCTTTTAGCGGTACCGCGATGCTTACCTGCTGGTAGTAGACCCGGGTCTTGCCGAAGAAGTCATCCTCGTGCTCGGTGCCTTCCGGCAGGGTCGGCTCGCTGAAGGTGAGGTTGTTCCCCTTGAAGCGCAGGCTGTGGCGATAGAGATAGTAATCGTCGGCGATGTGGAGGGTCAGCAGCAGCTGATCCCCGCGCTGTTCGCTCTCGATCTGAAAGGCCTCATCGACCTGCAAAAATTTGGGTTTGGCATTGGCCTCAATGCCCAGCGAGCTGAGCAGGTCGGCGCCGCTGGCGTAGGCCGAGGGGCTGCCTGCCGCTGTCATCAGCAGGGCACAGAGCAGCAACAGGGGAGAGAGCAAGCGGGCGAATGTCATGCGGTCTCCCCATTCAGCCAGTCGAGATAGGCGGGCAGTCCGGCACTCACCGGCAGGGCCAGCAGCTCGGGCACCTCATAGGGGTGATGGGCTTGAATGCATGCCTGCAGCTCGGTAAAGCGCGACTGGCGGGATTTGATGATGAGCTGAATTTCGGTGGCGCGCTCCACCTTGCCTTGCCAGCGATAGACGGAGGTGACGCCCGGCAGCTGATTGATGCAGGCGGCCAACCGCTGGTTCAGCAGCTGTTCGCAGAGAAGGTCGGCACTGGTTTGATCTGGGCAGGTGCAGAGCACCACAATGGCGTCGGTCATAAAGCGGATCTTCACCTCGTTGGGGTAAACCGGGAGGCGCCCTTGCCGTGTCATCCCTGTCTTGCGGATGAAGGTGAAAAAGCGCCCGAAAATCAGCGGCTACTATACCCCAGAGCCGCTTCAAATAGCATCTGTAGCCATTTGTGAGCCAGCGCCAAAAATTAGTGGGGGGCATGAGATAGACGCTGTCATGGGGACAGGGCAGAATGAGCGGGCTTGTTCCCAATTGACGTAAGGAAATGTATGACCCAACAGAATGAGCAGCAGAGAAACCGCATGTTGAGCCTGCTGCGCGAAGGTGAGCGCCGCATGTTGGTTCAATTGGCCGGGCTGCTGCGCACGACCGCCGATGAAATCAATGCCGAGCTGGAGAAAGAGGAGCTGATGGCCACCTTGGAGCAGCCTATCACGGTGGAGTATCTCAACGGCGTGGTGCAGCACCATCTGTTCGAGCGTAAACACAAGGGCGATATGGCGGTTGCCCAGCAGATCCTGAGCGATTATCAGAGCGAACTGGAAGCGCTGCAGGCCGCCCAGGCGCAGCCTGAAGAGGCTGCCGTTGCCGACGAGAGCGGCGAAGAGTTCAAGGCCCAGGCATGAGTGACGGGCAGGTCTGAATCCTTACTTCTGAATCAGCCGGCCTGCCCCCGCTAATCCCTCTCTCGGCCCCATCATGTCTGCCATGATGGGGCCGTGTCGTTTCTTCTGTTGCCTGCCCTTGTTGGCTTTCACTTTCCGGTTCCGGCCCACCCGATTCGCGCCTTAGCGGGCACCTTGCGGCATGCCGTGCGGCACTTCGCGGGGAATGGGGAAGATCTTGTCGTAGCTCAGGTTGTAGACGAAGGCATAAATCAGATAGAAGATCGCAAAGCCGAGATCCAGGAAGAAAGCCTCCAGCAGTGTAATGCCAAGCCACAAAGACATGATTGGCATGGCGGCCAGCAATAACCCCCCCTCGAAACCAATCGCATGGATCACCCGTTGCCACATGCTCTTGTGGGTATGGCCCTGCAACTTCAGCAGCAGCTTGTCGACGCCGACGTTGTAGATGTAGTTCCAGACCGTGGCAAGGAGCGAGAAAAAGATCGCCAGCGGTCCCATGTGGCTGAGATGAATGCCGGTCGCCCAGCTGGCCAGTGGGGCGGCGATGAACAGGCCGATCAATTCAAAGCCGATAGCATGGCGCAGTCGATCGTTACGGGTACGCATAAGTCACTCTCTCAATCAGGTTCATTCACGAATTGCAGGTTAATCTATAGAACTTTCGCGATAGATTCATGTTGGTATCCATCGCTAAAATAGATGGATTAGACGACTTGCCGGAGGGCCATAGGATGATGCCATCACTGGAACAACTGAGGATCTTGCTGGCCTCTGCCGAAACCGGCTCTTTTTCCGCCGCCGCCCGCAAACTGGGCAAGGCGCAGTCGGTGGTGAGCAGCGCCATCGCCAATCTGGAGATCGACTTGGCGCTCACCCTGTTTGACCGCAGCGGCCGCTATCCGCAGCTGACGGAGGCGGGCGCTCGCATGGTGCAGGAGGCGGGGATCCTGCTGGCGCAGAGTGAACGGTTGCAATCCATTGCCGGAGAGCTGGCGGCAGGTGTGGAGACGCGCCTCACCCTGGCCATCGATGATGACTCCCACCTTCCCTGGCTTGGCACCCTGCTGGAGGAGTTTGCCACCCGCTACCCGAGCGTAGAGCTGGAGCTGCTCTTCCCGTTGATGGAGGATGTGACCGAGATGCTGGTGACCGGCCGGGCCCAGCTCGGTATCAGCTACCAGAAGGTGCACCCCCAGCGGGAGATCGTCGCCCGTTCGCTGGGGGAGGTGACCATGCCGCTGGTGGTATCACCGGATCATCCGCTGGCCCGCAAGCAGCCGCTGCGGGAGGTCGACCTGCAGGGGGCACGCCAGCTGATGGTGACCGGCCGACGGGAAGGGAGCGAGCGTCAGCGTTTTCGCATCTCGGCTCAGGTGTGGTGGGTCGAGGGGGATCTCGGGGTGCTGGAGCTGGTCAAGCGGGGCCTCGGCTGGTCCGCCATTCCGGCATTTCTGCTGCATCAGCCGCTGAAGCGGTGCGAAGTGGTGGTTCTGGAGCCGGACTTTATCGCCAGCCACGCGCTGGCGCTGGAGCTGCAGTGGCATCGCGCCCGCCCGCTGGGGCAGGCGGGGCGCTGGCTGAAGGAGGCACTGCTGGCGCGTGTGCCTCGCTAGCCGACCTTACTCGGTCAAGGCATAAGGCAGGGGTTGCAGGGTGAGGCGGGAGCCTTCGTCCTGCTTGAGGCGGAATTGGGCGTCAGCCTCGGTATCTTTCGGCAGCACGGCGGTGAGCCACACCTGCCCAGCCTGTTGCCAGGCGTTGAGCACCATGCCGCTGCGGCGCCAGTTGTCACCCAATTTCAGCTCAAGGGTATCGCCGCTGGCGACCGGCTCGCCGGTGGTGCCCGCCAGCAAGAACAGGGCGCGATTGTTGGCGCCGCGATACTTGGCGCGGGCCACCGTCTCCTGCCCCATGTAGCAACCCTTGTTGAAGCAGATGCCATCCAGCGCCTGCAGGTTAAGCATCTGCGGGATGAACTCCCCCTGATGCACTGCTTCCATGTGCGGCAGACCCGCCTTGATCTCGAGCCCCCACCAGAGTGACTCGTCACCCTGTGGCAGGGAATCGGCTTGTTGGTTGCTCACCAGCAGCCAGCGATCCTGTTCGATTTTCACCGCCATGCCGCCGTCGATAAGGCCGCTCTGCTCAAGGCCAAACTGCGCGGCGATCCACGCATCGCTGCCCGTACCGGCAATTCCGGTGGCGTGGCGTTCATCGGCGGCGATCTCGACCTTGGAGAAGACGGCAAATTTCTTCAGCTCCGGCAGCTGGCGCTCCAGCACCGACGGGCTGGTCAGCAGCAGCAGGCTGTCCTCGAGGCAGAGCAGGCGGAAATTGCTCCACAGCTTGCCCTTGGGATCACAGTGGCCACCCGGGGTCTGTTGCCCCGGTTGCAGGGCGTTGACATCACAGGTGACCTGACCTTGCAGATATTTGACGCGATCCTGGCCGCTGATACGGGTGATGGCCAGCTTGGTCAGGGGGAAGCGGGTCGGCTCGGCAGGAAAAACAGGTGGTTGCAGGCTCACGATGGTATTCCAGAGAGAAAGTATGTGAGCTGCATGGTAAAGACGTAACTAATGTTTGTCAGCCGGAAAATCCAGCTGGTACCATCCCCCGGTCTTTGTAAGGAGAGTGCCATGTTGAGCCCAGTTGAAAAATCCCGCCTGAAGTGGGCCTGCCGTCGCGGCATGCTCGAGCTGGATGTGATCTTTATGCCCTTTTTCGAACACGAGTTCGACTCCCTGAGTGACGCCGATCAGCAGACCTTTATCCGCCTGCTGGCGAGCGACGATCCGGATCTGTTCAAATGGTGCATGGGTCATGGTGTCCCTGCCGATCCCGCATTTGCCGCCATGATCCCGATGATCCTGGAGCGCAATCAGGCGCGCCACGACCGCCAGGAGTAATACCGTGGAGCGGGTGATCATGACGGTTCACCCCTCCCGCCATCAGCAATGTTTGCTGGTGGCCCTCTTTCTGTTGCTGCTCTGGCCGGTGGCGGGCCTGATTGCCGGTTGGCAGTGGGCGCTGTTGCTACCCGTCTGGTTGGCGGCGCTCTGGCTGAGCTGGCGCTCCCTCGCCGAGCCCCCGTTCGAGCTTATCTGGGATGGCCAGTGGCTGCAGTGGCAAGGTCGCCGCTATCAGCTCGGCAAGAAAAGCCGTATTCTGCCCGGCGTGCTCAGGCTGGCGCTTTGCCCCGAGCCGCAAGAGAGTGAATCAGTGTCGCCACGGCAACTGTGGCTCTTCTCCGATGCCCTTCCCCCTGAACATTACCGCCTGCTGGCGCGAGCCATCCACTTTCTGCCGTCCCGGCGCTGACGCCTGCTTCCCGTGATGACCATGCGCTGATTTATCGTGATAAGCCGCTGCCATGTGGCTGGCTACACTCTTTTTGTTGCTGAAAAGCGGTTGAAAACAAGTGACCCCGCCGGGGCGGGGTCACTGATAGCTGCAATGCTTGGCGGGAAGGGGGTTAATCCCGCTCCGGGGTCAGCACGGTCGGTTTGGAGTCCGGCAACATATCCGGATGATCCAGGTTGTAGTGCAGGCCGCGGGACTCCTTGCGCTGCAGGGCGCAGTTGACGATAAGCTCGGCCACCTGCAGCAGGTTGCGCAGCTCCAGCAGGTTGTTGGAGACGCGGAAGTTGGCGTAGTACTCCTGCACCTCCTGCTTGAGCAGGTCGATGCGGCGCTTGGCGCGGGCCAGGCGTTTGTTGGTACGCACGATTCCCACATAGTCCCACATCATCAACCGCAGCTCGTGCCAGTTGTGCTGGATCACCACCAGTTCGTCAGAATCTTCCACCTTGCTCTCGTCCCATACCGGCAGGTGCGGCGGCTCCACGCTCATCGGCAGCTTGGCCAGAATGTCAGCCCCCGCCTGATGGGCATAGACCACGCATTCCAGCAGGGAGTTGGAGGCCATCCGGTTGGCACCATGCAGACCGGTATAGGTCACTTCGCCGATGGCGTAGAGGCCGGGGATATCGGTCTGGCCGTTGTTATCGATCATCACGCCGCCGCAGGTGTAGTGAGCGGCAGGGACGATGGGCATCGGCTCTTTGGTGATGTCGATACCGACCGCGAGGCAACGCTCGTAGATGGTCGGGAAGTGCTTGATGATGAAATCGGCCGGTTTGTGGCTGATATCCAGATACATGCAATCCGCCCCGAGCCGCTTCATCTCGTGGTCGATGGCGCGGGCGACGATATCGCGCGGTGCCAGCTCGGCCCGCTCGTCAAACTCCGGCATAAAGCGGCTGCCGTCGGGGCGGCGCAGATAGGCCCCCTCGCCACGCAGCGCTTCGGTCAGCAGGAAGTTGGGATCATCCGGGTGGAACAGGCTGGTGGGGTGGAACTGGTTGAACTCCAGGTTCGCCACTCGGCAGCCAGCCCGCCATGCCATGGCGATACCATCGCCAGAGCTCACATCCGGGTTGGAGGTGTACTGGTAGACCTTGGAGGCGCCACCGGTGGCCAGTGCCACGAAACGGGCACGGATCACCTCGACCTGCTCGGCGTTGCGGTTCCAGACGTAGGCGCCCAACACCTTGTTGCCTGGCAGGTTGAGCTTGCGGGTGGTGATGAGGTCGACCGCGTTGAAGCGCTCCATCAGCTGGATATTGGGGTGGGCACGGACCTGATCGATCAGGGTGAGCTGCACCGCCTTGCCGGTGGCGTCGGCCGCGTGGAAGATGCGGCGATGGCTGTGGCCCCCTTCGCGGGTCAGGTGATAGTGGGATTCACCGTCGGCGTTCTCCTCCTGATCGAAGGGGACCCCTTGCTGAATGAGCCACTGGATCGATTCGCGGGCGTGGCGAGCGGTGAACTCCACCACTGCCGGGTCACACAACCCGGCGCCCGCGTTGAGCGTGTCGCTCACGTGGGATTCGATGCTGTCGGTTTCGTCGAAAACGGCAGCGATGCCTCCTTGCGCATAGAAAGTGGCCCCTTCACTGATGGGCCCCTTGCTCAGAACCAGGACTTTGGCGTGGTCTGCCAATCGCAACGCGAGGGACAGACCAGCGGCACCGCTGCCAATGATCAGTACATCGCAAAGGTATTCAACACTTGCTTTCATAAGTATCATTGGCCTGGATTAAGAACTGGCACCATGGTAGCCCAAGCGAGGGCGAGGATGCAGCCTGCATCACATTTTTTTCAATTGAAGCGAACTTTCTCTGATTCTCCCTGTCTGAACTTGTGCGCTTAGGAAGGGCCGGAAAAGAAGAACGATAACCTGATGGGGGTTTTACGGCTCTGATGAGCGACCAGAATCTACTGGACGAACAGCTGGTTGAACGGGTCCAGCGCGGCGATAAAGCAGCTTTCAACCTGTTGGTAAAAAAATACCAGCAAAAGGTGGTCAACCTGGTTGCCAGGTATGTCAACAATCCCGGTGATGTGCCCGATGTGGCGCAAGAGGCCTTCATAAAAGCCTACCGTGCATTGCCGACATTCCGTGGCGAAAGTGCTTTTTATACCTGGTTGTACCGAATTGCCGTGAACACGGCGAAGAATTATCTGACCTCCCAGGGGCGCAGGCCGCCCAGCAGTGATGTGGAGGCTGACGAAGCGGAGTCTTATGGTGGTGGTGAAGCCTTGCAAGAGGTCTCAACCCCCGAAAACCTGGCGTTGACCGACGAGATCAAGCGCACGGTGTTTTCAGCCATAGAGGCATTGCCGGAAGACCTGAGGACAGCTATCACCCTTCGCGAACTGGAAGGGCTGAGCTACGAAGAGATTGCCGAAATCATGGATTGCCCAGTGGGTACGGTCAGATCCCGTATCTTCCGGGCGAGGGAAGCAATCGATAAAAAGCTGCAACCTCTGATCGAGAATTAACTGGGGAAAGACGGGTTAACTTATGGCAAATAAAGAGCAAATCTCTGCCCTGATGGATGGTGACCTGATTGACGCAGAGGTACTGAACGAGCTGGAGATGGACTCCGACTTGCAAGATACCTGGGGTCGTTACCACCTGATCGGCGATGCCATGCGGGGTGACCTGCCGGTCAATCTGCAACTGGATCTCAGTGACAGCATCATGGCTGCGCTGGAGGATGAGCCCACCATACTGGCACCCAAGCCGGTTGAGGTTCCGCCCGTACTGCAACCTGTCGTTGCACCGGTCAAGAGCGATTCCAATGTGGTTCCGTTGTTCCGCCGGGTCGGTCAGCAACTGGGTCAATATGCGATCGCCGCTTCCGTTGCTGCTGCCGTCATCTTCGGGGTGCAGCAGTATCAGGGACAGGATGGCGTACCGGCCAATCCGGTGCTCAATACCATTCCTATCGGTGGCAGTGCGGCGCCGGTGAGTGTTCACTATCCGCAACAGGATGGCGCCCGTGCCCGTCAGCAAGGGCTGACCGAACAGCAGATGCAGGAGCAGCGGGAGCGGATCAACGCCTTCCTGCGTGACCACCAGTTGCAGCAGCGCCTGTTGCAAGACAGACAGATCCAACAATAACGAATTGTCAGGGATACAAACGTGCGCCAGTCCAGCCGTATTTTGCTGGCCTCTCTCCTGCTGATCAGTGCCAAGGCCTCGGCCGACGATAAGTCGGCCGAGGCCTTGTTGCAGCAGATGCAGAGTGCCGTGCAGCAACAGAATTTCGAGTTGTCCATGGTCAAGGCCCGTCAGGGGCGTCTTGAACCGATCCGGATCAGCCATGCCGTGATCAACGGCAAGGAAGTGGCCCACCTCAGTTACCTCGATGGCAAGGCGATCGAGTATCTCCAGCGCCAGAACGAATACACCTTCTTTGAAAACAGCCACGATCCCTACACCCTGAAGGATGCCCGCTTCCCCGGCATCTGGTCGACCCTGGTGAAGATGCCGCTGGCGCAGGTGCTGGAGAGCTATGATCCGGTGCTGGCCGGTCGCAGCCGGGTCGCCGGTGTGGTGGCGCAGGTGGTTAGGCTGGTGCCTAAAGAGGCCGACAAATATGGTTTCGTGCTCTGGATTGACGAGCAGAGCCACCTGCTGCTGCGGATCGACATGGTCGAGCGGGAAGGCAATCTGGTGGAGCAGGTGCTCGGCGTCGAGCTGGATCTGCAGAGCAAACCGGCCCCCTGGCTGGTGAAGCTGGCCAACAGCAAGCAGCCTCCTGCGTTGGCGCTGGAGGATGCCTATCCGGCGCCGCAGCAGGCGCTGAACTGGCAGATCACCTGGCTGCCCGATGGCTTCAAGGTGCTGTCGCAAGACCGGCACCAGCTGGTGACCACCAGTATGCCGGTGGATTACATGATGCTCTCCGACGGGCTGGTGGATCTCTCTGTCTATGTCTCCCGGGTGGATCCCAAGCAGGCGGTGCGCCAGCAGCTGATCCGCCAGGGCGCGACCTCGCTGGTGAGCTATGTCAACGAGGTTGGCGTCGAGATCACTGTGGTGGGCGAGGTGCCTGCCGAAACCGCCAAGCGCATCGCCGAGTCGGTCCAGCCGCTGGCCCGCAACGAGGCCGTGCAGTGAGTCCATGTTCTGGGCTGACAGTGGTGCCCAGCTTGCCGCAGACTGCAAGTCGTGTTCAGATCCTGCCAATGCATGAGCACGAGGTGTTGCCGTGAACGAGATGAGTGAAGAGCTGGCGACCGTGGTGGCCATTGAGGGTGACCATGCCTGGGTGGAGTGTGAACGGCGCTCCGCCTGCAGTGGCTGCCAGCAGCAATCCGGTTGCGGTACCGGCACAGTGGCCAAGGCATTTCCCCTGAAGGCCCCCCGCTTGCGGGTCAGGCTGACCGCAGAGGTGCGGATTGGTCAACAAGTGAGGCTCGGCATCCCGCAGGCGAGTCTGCTGCGCGGCGCGGCGCTGGTCTATGTGCTGCCGCTGTTCTGCTTGCTGGTGGGCGCCCTGTTGGGGCAGCTCTGGCTGGTGCCGCTGCTCTCGGGCGGAGAGGGGATCACCATTCTCTGCTGTCTGCTGGGGGGCGTGCTGGGCTTTTTACTGGTTCGTTACTTTTCCAACCGCCTGGATCAGGGGCGCTACGGCCCGCAGATGCTTGGCGTGGTAGTTCCTGTCCGCATCCTCCCCTGACCGAACAGGCGCTATTTCACTGGCGCTGGCGACTAAAGAATGGCCGTCAGCCGGGTTATCCAGTAAAATCGCGCCTCCATAACTGACCTTAACCAATTTTGAGTGACTCTTGCTCGATGAAACACATTCGTAACTTTTCGATTATTGCGCACATCGACCACGGTAAATCGACCCTGTCGGACCGTCTGATCCAGACTTGCGGTGGCTTGTCCGACCGCGAGATGCAGGCTCAGGTGCTTGACTCCATGGATCTGGAGCGCGAGCGCGGCATTACCATCAAAGCACAGAGTGTGACCCTGAACTACCAGGCACAAGACGGTAACACCTACCAGCTGAACTTTATCGACACCCCGGGCCATGTGGATTTCTCCTACGAGGTCTCCCGCTCTTTGGCGGCCTGTGAAGGGGCGCTGCTGGTGGTGGATGCCGGCCAGGGGGTTGAGGCACAGACTCTGGCCAACTGCTACACCGCCATGGAAATGGAGCTGGAAGTGGTGCCGGTGCTGAACAAGATTGACCTGCCGGCCGCAGAACCCGAGCGGGTTGCCGAGGAGATCGAAGATATCGTCGGCATCGATGCGATGGACGCGGTACGCTGCTCCGCCAAGACCGGCCTCGGTGTCGATCTGGTGCTGGAAGAGATCGTTGCCCGCATCCCGGCACCGGAAGGTGATCCGGATGCCCCGCTGCAGGCGTTGATCATCGACTCCTGGTTCGACTCCTATCTGGGCGTCGTTTCGCTGGTGCGGGTCAAGAACGGTTCGCTGAAGAAGAACGACAAGATCAAGGTGATGAGTACCGGCCAGGTATGGGGTGTCGATCGTATCGGTATCTTCACGCCCAAGCAGGTGGATACCCAGGGTCTGGGTTGCGGCGAGGTAGGTTGGGTTGTCTGCGGTATCAAGGACATCCACGGCGCGCCGGTGGGCGATACCCTGACTCAGGCCAAGAACGGTGCCGACAAGGCGCTGGCCGGTTTCAAGAAGGTGAAGCCGCAGGTCTATGCCGGTCTGTTCCCCATCTCCAGCGATGACTACGAGTCGTTCCGTGACGCCCTCGACAAGCTGTCGCTCAACGATGCCTCCCTGTTCTTCGAACCGGAGAGCTCCACTGCGCTGGGCTTCGGCTTCCGTTGCGGCTTCCTCGGCATGCTGCACATGGAGATCATTCAGGAGCGTCTGGAGCGGGAATACGATCTGGATCTGATCACCACGGCGCCGACCGTGGTCTATGAAATCGAGCTGAACAACGGCGAGACCATCCACATCGACAGCCCGGCGGCGATGCCTGCGGTCAACAATATCAAAGAGATGCGTGAGCCGATCGCCGAGTGCCATATTCTGCTGCCGCAGGAGTACATGGGCAACGTGATCACCCTCTGTATCGAGAAGCGTGGCGTGCAGACCAACATGGTCTATCACGGCAAGCAGGTGGCACTGACCTATGAAATCCCGATGGCAGAAGTGGTGCTGGACTTCTTCGACCGCCTGAAATCCACCAGTCGCGGTTACGCCTCGCTGGATTACGGCTTCAAGCGCTTCGAAACCTCTGACATGGTCCGTCTGGACATCATGATCAACGGTGAGCGCGTCGATGCGCTGGCCATCATCACCCACAAGGAGAACGCCCAGTATCGCGGTCGCCAGGTGGTAGAGAAGATGCGCGAGCTGATCCCGCGCCAGATGTTCGATATCGCTATTCAGGCCTCCATCGGCAACCAGATCATCGCCCGCAGTACCGTCAAGGCGCTGCGTAAAGACGTGACCGCCAAGTGCTACGGTGGTGACGTGAGCCGGAAGAAAAAGCTGCTGAACAAGCAGAAAGAAGGTAAGAAGCGGATGAAGTCTGTCGGCCGTGTAGACGTGCCGCAGGAAGCCTTCCTCGCGATTCTCCACGTCGGAAAGGACTAATAATAGATGGCAAGCACGTTTTCCCTGATCCTGGTGGTGGTCTGCGCGATCACCGGTATTATCTGGTGTCTGGACAAGATGATTTGGTCCAAGCAGCGCGCCGCCAAGATTGCCGTGGCTCGTGCCCATGGCGGTGCCCACCTGGATGAGAAGACCCTGGCCAAGGTTGCTCCCGTGCCGGTCTGGATTGAACAGACCGCCGGGGTCTTCCCGGTCATCACCTTTGTGCTGATCCTGCGTTCGTTCATCTTTGAACCGTTCCAGATCCCGTCAGGTTCCATGATGCCCACCCTGCTGGTGGGCGACTTCATCCTGGTGGAAAAATTTGCCTACGGTCTGCGGGACCCGGTGACCAACACCAAGTTTCTCGAGACCGGCGAGCCCCAGCGTGGCGACGTGGTGGTGTTCAAGTATCCCCTTGAACCGCGCGTTGACTACATCAAGCGGGTGGTCGGCATGCCGGGTGATCGGGTTATCTATCGCAACAAGGAGCTGATGATCCGGCCCAAGTGCGAGGAGCAGGAAGGGAAAACGTGCCCGGGCTTCAAGAAGCTCGACGTCAAGTTTGAACAAAGAGGCGAATTTACCCAGATGGGGATCCCCCTTGACCGCTATACCGAGCAGTTGGGTGATGTCTCCCATGAGACCCTGCGCAATCCGCTGATGCCCGACATGGTTGGCCGTTACTATCGCCAGCCCGGCACCTACCCCGACGAGTGGGTGGTACCGGAAGGCCAGTATTTCGTGATGGGCGATAACCGCGACAACAGCACCGACAGCCGTTTCTGGGGCTTTGTGCCCGAGCAGAATCTGGTCGGCAAGGCGGTCGCTATCTGGATAAGTTTTGAATTCGAGCGCGAAGAAGGCTCCCTGCTACCAAGTTGGGTACCGACAGGTGTGCGCTTCAACCGCATTGGCGGAATCAAGTAAATGAATATCAAGATGAACAGACTGCAGTCCCGTCTCGGGCATGTCTTTCAGGATCAGGAACTGCTGACCCGGGCGCTGACTCACCGCAGCGCTGGTTCCCGTCACAATGAGCGACTGGAATTTCTGGGTGACTCCATTTTGAGTCTGGTGATTGCCGATGATCTGTTCCACCGCTTCCCGCAAGCGGCGGAAGGGGATCTCAGCCGGATGCGCGCCACTCTGGTGCGCGAGAAGACCCTGGCCGAACTGGGCCGGGAGTTTGACCTTGGGGATCACCTGATCCTCGGCCCCGGCGAGCTCAAGAGCGGCGGTTTTCGCCGCGAATCCATTCTGGCCGACACGGTCGAGGCGGTGATCGGTGCCGTCTATCTGGATACCAATCTTGAGACGGTGCGGACGCTGCTGCTGAGCTGGTACGCCAGCCGCCTGGATGAGATCAAGCCAGGCATCGAGCAGAAAGATCCCAAGACCCGTCTGCAAGAAATTTTGCAGGGAAGCCGCAAATCCCTGCCGACCTACACCGTGACCAACGTCAAGGGTGAGGCCCACAACCAGGAGTTCACCGTCCAGTGTGACGTGGAAGGTCTGGATGGTCCGATCAAAGGGGTCGGCACCAGCCGCCGCAAGGCCGAACAGGCCGCAGCGCAGCAAGCATTGGAAAAACTGTCATGACAGATACTACCTACTGCGGCTTTGTCGCCATCGTGGGCCGCCCGAATGTGGGCAAGTCCACCCTGCTCAACAAGCTGCTTGGCCAGAAGGTCAGCATCACCTCGAAGAAGCCCCAGACTACCCGTCACCGGATTTTGGGGATCGACACCGAGGAGAACCATCAGACCATCTATGTGGATACCC
Organism: Aeromonas sp. QDB23; assembly: GCF_027707745.1. Classification (NCBI taxonomy): domain Bacteria; kingdom Pseudomonadati; phylum Pseudomonadota; class Gammaproteobacteria; order Aeromonadales; family Aeromonadaceae; genus Aeromonas; species Aeromonas sp. QDB23. The sequence goes on along the minus strand of NZ_JAPCJA010000027.1, from coordinate 18,273 downwards.
CGGGTCTGCACATCGAAGAGAAACGGGCCATCAACCGCCTGATGAACCGTGCCGCCACCAGTTCGCTGGGTGATGTGGCCATGGTGGTGTTCATGGTCGATGGTACCCACTGGACCAAAGATGACGAGATGGTGCTCGGCAAGCTGCGCCATCTCAAGTGCCCTGTGGTGCTGGCGGTCAACAAGATCGACAACGTCAAAGAGAAAGAAGATCTGCTGCCACACCTCGAGTGGCTGGGCCAGCAGATGAACTTTGCCCATATCCTGCCCATCAGTGCCGAGAAGGGCACCAATGTGGAGAAGATCCGCGAGTGGGCCAAGGATCTGCTGCCAGAGAACAACTTCTTCTTCCCGGAAGATTACGTGACCGACCGTTCCTCCCGCTTTATGGCCTCCGAGATCATCCGCGAGAAGCTGATGCGCTTCACCGGTGAGGAGCTGCCCTACTCGGTGACGGTGGAGATCGAACGCTTCAAGGTGGAAGAGAACGGCCTCTACCACATCCACGGCCTGATCCTGGTGGAGCGCGATGGTCAGAAGAAGATGGTCATCGGCAACAAGGGCGAGAAGATCAAGACCATCGGCACCGAAGCGCGCCTCGACATGGAACGGCTGTTCCAGAACAAGGTGCACCTCGAGCTGTGGGTCAAGGTCAAATCCGGCTGGGCTGATGACGAGCGCGCCCTGCGCAGTCTCGGGTATGGTGATGACTGATTGCTGAGCCCGGCTTTCGTCATCCACAGTCGGCCCTATCGGGAGACCAGCCAGCTGGTCGAGGTCTTCACCCAGGATAGTGGCCGCTTTACCCTGGTGGCTCGCGGTTCTCGCGGGCCACGCTCCCCCCTCAAGGGGCTGCTGCAACCCTTTACCCTGCTCACCATCGCCTGGCGCGGCAAGGGCGATCTCAAGAACCTCACCCAGGTCGAATGTCCCGACCACTCCCTGCGTCTCGGCGGCGATCGCCTCTTCTACGGCCTCTATCTCAACGAGCTGGTCTACTACCTGCTGGAAGCCCACACCCCGTTCCCCGAAGTGTTCGACGCCTATGCCCGTGCCATCATGGCGCTGGCCGACGGCGAGACGCCGGAGCTGCCGTTGCGTCGCTTCGAGTTCCTGCTGCTGCAGGCGCTGGGCTATGCGGTGGATTTCGAATACACGGCGGACGATGAGTCGCCCATCGAGCCGACCCTGCTCTATGGCTTCGAGCGTGAATTGGGCTTTGTCGCTTGCGAGCGGGCGCCGGATCCCCGTACCCTGTTTCTCGGTGCCCACCTGCTCGCCTTTGCCGAGGGACGTTTCGATACCCCTCCCTTGCTGCAGGCGGCCAAACGTTTCAGCCGACTGGCGCTGCAACCCTATCTGGGCAAGCGCCAGTTAAAGAGCCGGGAGCTGTTTTTAAAACGCCGCAATAGCTTGGGTTAACCGTCCTGCGGCGTTACCCGGCACGGTAAGAATGTTACCTACGTCCGATTACGCTGCGCTAATCGAACCTACGAGCTGATATATGGATATCCGCGTGGTAGCCGCGCAGTCAACAGATGAAGAGTTTCAAGGAGTTCTCAATGAGTGAAATCTATCTGGGTGTGAACATCGACCATATCGCCACCCTGCGCAACGCTCGGGGCACCCAGTATCCCGATCCGGTGCAGGCCGCTTTTGTTGCCGAGCAGGCCGGGGCCGATGGCATCACCGTGCATCTGCGTGAAGATCGCCGCCACATCACCGACCGCGATGTGGAGATCCTGCGCCAGACCATCCAGACCAGAATGAACCTGGAGATGGCGGTGACTGAAGAGATGATCGGCATCGCCTGCCGCATCAAGCCCCACTTCGTCTGTCTGGTGCCGGAGAAGCGCACCGAAGTGACCACCGAGGGCGGTCTGGACGTGGCCGGTCAGCTGGCCAAGGTGACCGACGCCGTGACCCGCCTTTCTGCTGTGGGTGCCCAGGTTTCGCTCTTTATCGATGCCGATCCCATCCAGATTGATGCGGCTGCCGAGAGTGGCGCTCCCTTTATCGAGATCCACACCGGCCGTTACGCCGATGCTACCACGGATGCCGAGCGCAACGCCGAGTTCAAGCGCATCGCCGCTGGCGCTTCCTATGCCGCTGGCAAGGGTTTGAAGGTCAATGCCGGCCACGGCCTGCATTATCACAACGTCAAGGCCATCGCCGCCATCCCCGAGCTCTATGAGCTCAACATCGGCCACGCCATCATCGGCCGTGCCGCTTTCGACGGTCTGGCCAAGGCCGTGAGCGACATGCGCCTGTTGATGCAGGAAGCCCGTCAGGGGATCTGATCCGCTGGATAGGTCAGGGGCCTGATAAAGGTCGCCAAAACAACAAGGGACGCCACGGCGTCCTTTGTTGTTTTTAGCTGAACCAAGTCAATCACAGCATGGCGAGTCGACTCTCGTGATCACAGCTTTCCATCGCTCATACACATGCGGATTTTCGCTTCGACCACCTCTTCCATGGCGGCCATGGCGGGCACCAGATACTGGCGTGGGTCGCTGGCATCGGGGTGACTACCAAGGAAGGCTTTCATCGCATCGGCGAAGGCGATCTTCAGTTCGGTCGCAACGTTGACTTTGCAGATCCCGAGTTCGATGCAGCGGCGCACATCGGCTTCCGGCACACCGGAGGCACCGTGCAGAACCAGCGGAATATCCACCTGCTCGCGGATCGCAGCGAGGCGGGCGAAGTCGAGGCGGGGCTCCTCCTTATAGAGGCCGTGGGCGGTACCGATGGCAACGGCCAGCGAGTCGATACCGGTGCGGCGGACAAACTCGGCCGCCTTGAGCGGATCGGTAAATTTGGCATTTGCGGCATCGACAATGAGGTCATCTTCCTGGCCGCCCAGCTGGCCCAGTTCGGCTTCAACGCTGGCGCCCATGCGATGGCAGAAAGTGACCACGCTGTGCACCTTTTCAATGTTCTCTTCAAACGGAAAGTGCGAGGCATCGATCATGGCCGAGCGAATACCCGCTTCGACCTTGCTGTGGATGTCCTGCTCGTCTTCGTGGTGATCCAGATGCAGCACCAGCGGGATGCGGTACTCATGGGCGGCGGCCTGACAGATGGAGACCAGATATTCGACCCCGGCATGGCGATAGGTACCCGGAGTGCCAGCCAAAATCACCGGAGAGCGCATGCGAGCGGCGGTGCGGGCTACCACCTGGACGGTTTCCAGGTTGTGGATGTTGAAAGCCGGTACAGCGTAGCCGCGGCGCTGAGCATCTTTGAGCATTTCATGGGAAGAGATCAGATACATAGTGACTCCTGAGCGTCCTGATTGACGCGAGATCCTGAGAAAAGGGAGGAGAGCTGGGTCGGGTTTATCTCCCGGCCTGCCATCCAGATGTGTTGTTGATTGAGTTCAGTCGTGAGGGCGAGCAGGTTGGCCTGTTTGCCAACTGCCAGCGAGCCGAGGCGATCGGCAATGCCGAGTATCTTTGCCGGGGCCAGTGAGGCCATCCGGATGGCATCGGCAAGAGGGATACCTGCCAAATTGACCATGTTGCGCACGGCATCTAGCAACGTAAGGGTGCTACCGGCCAGGCCACCGGCCTCGGTGCGAACCACCCCCTCTTTCATTTCGACCCGATAGTTGCCGAGCAGATAGTGACCATCTGGCATACCGGCGGCACGCATCGCATCCGTAATAAGGAGCAGGCGCTCACCGGCGCAGCAGTGGCAGAGTTTGAGCACGCTCGGGTGGACATGATGACCATCGGCGATCAGCTCCAACCAGGCATCGGGATGGACCAGACCCGCACCCACCATGCCGGGCTCGCGGTGGTGCAGACCTCGCATGCCGTTGAAGCAGTGCACCAGCCCGGAAGCGCCCGCTGCCAGCGCAGCCATAGTAGTGTCGTGATCCGCCGCCGAGTGGCCCAGCATCACCCGCACGCCGTTTGCGGCGAGATGGCGAATAGCCGTGATGGCATTGGGCTTTTCTGGTGCCAGCGCGACCACTTTCAGGGTGCCTCGAGCCAGCTGTTGCAGATGGTTCAACTCGGACACATCCAGCTCCCGAAACAGCGCTTGATCGTGGGCGCCCTTGTTGTCCGGAGTGAAGTAGGGTCCTTCCAGATAGCAGCCGAGCAGCTCGGCGCCCGGCATGCCGCGGGCAACGCCATCGGCAATGCGAGCAAGGGCTTGTTCTATCTCGGGGAGCGGTGCGGTGACCGTGGTGGCGAGAAATGCGCCGACCCCTTCTGCTGCCTTGGCCATCGACAAGGTTGCCAATGCGTTACCATCGCTATCCATGACATCGACGCCAGCTCCGCCGTGGACATGACCATCGATCAGGGCTGGTACCAGCAGATCGACATCCCGCACCGGATCGCCATCAATGATGGGTGCGATGGCGGTGATGATGCCCCCTTCATGGGTCAGCTCCTGATGTTCCAGCCAACCCTGTTCGGTCAGCAGGCGACGGGCACGGATCCGTGAGGCCATTTAAATGCCCTCCTCGACGAGAGCGGTATCAGCATGGCGCTCTTTGCTCATCTCATCCGCCAGCGAGGTGAGACCCCGATGGCCGCAATCAAGTGCTTGCCGGCGGAATTCATGGGCGTTGAGGCCATCGCGCTCCAGTACCATTTCCAGCAGTAACTGCAGGTTGGTACCGGTAACGACTTCCCGATTGGTTTGGCGTAATGCCAGAGTCGAGGCGACCCGAAACGGGGTGCCACCGAGCAGGTCGGTCAGGAAGACCACGCCATCCCCCTTGTCGATCTCTGCCAGCGCCGCTTCGCACTGCGCCTGCAGCAGGGCGGTGGTGGAGCTCTCGGGAAAGTCGATGGCGATAACCGCTTCCTGCTCGCCGAGGATCTGCAGCATGGCGCGCTCCAGACCGCTGGCGAAACCGCCGTGACCACAAATGATGATGCCCAACATAGTCTGTTCCTTTACTGCAAAGGGGGCCGGCTTGCTACCGGCTCCGGATTAGAGGAAACCGGCGAACTTGCCGACGATACCGAGTACTACCGTGATGACGATGAGGCGCAGCGGGCTCCAGCCTTTGCGGATCAGGGCGTACATCGCCAGGGTGTAGAGCAGCGGCAGGAACGCGGGCATCAGCTTGTCGAGCACATCAGCCTGCAGTTTGACGACTGCATCACCGGCGGTGATCTCCAGCGTGGTGCCAAGGCGCACATAGGTGGCAACCAGAGCGCCAATGACCGTCATACCGACAATGGAGGCGGCATGCCCCACCTTGCGGGTATTGGCCTTGATGACCGGAATGGCCGCCACCCCCATGCGGTAGGCGTAGTGAGCCAGACCAAAGCGCAGGCCGAAGTGCACCACGTTGAACAGCAGGAAGAAGACCACGGCACCCATGATGGAGCCTTGCAGCGCCAGATCTGCCCCGATGCCGCCACAGATGGGGAGCAAGGTGAGCCAGAACATGGCATCACCAATCCCGCCGAGCGGTGCGCCGACGGCAATCTTGGTGCTCTGGATGCTGTTGACGTTCTGCTTGGAGCGCTCCATCGCCAGCACGATCCCCATCACGAAGGTGACCAGGAAGGGGTGGGTGTTGAAGAAGCCCATGTGTCCTTTCATGGCCCGGGAGAGATCCCGCGGATTGGTGTGGATCTTCTGCAGTGCTGGCAGCAATCCATAGAGCCAGCCCGAGGCCTGCATCCGCTCATAGTTGAAGGAGGCCTGCAGTAGCAGGGAGCGCCAGGCAAAGCGGTTGATATCCTGCTTGGTCAGTTCGGCGCCAAGTTGCTGATCTTCATAGGTGTCGTCAGAAGGCGCATGAGACAGTTGTGGTTCGACTGCCGAGATGACCCGGGCTGCGGTGTTGTTAGATGCCATCTTCAGTTTCCTCCTGGACAGGACGAGCTTGCGGGGTGGTGGTGCGCATGAAGTCGATCAGGGCCATGGCCAGTGCGGCGGCAGCGATAGCCAGTACCGGTAGCTGGAGCCAGGCAGCAGCAACGAAGCCGAGAATGAAGTAGGGGATGTAGACGTTCTTCATCATGATTTTGAGCAGTACGGCAAAGCCGATGGCGGGCATGATGCCGCCAGCGACGCCGAGACCGTCGATGAGGCGGGCAGGCAGCACGTCGATGGCCGCCTTGGCATGCTCTGCCCCGAAGTAGGTGGGGAGGAAGGCACAGAGGAAGTAGAAGGTGCCCAGTGTCAGCAGCGCCAGATAGTTGACCCGCTCTATCCCTTTGGTATCACCCGCTTCAGCCATGCGATCACAGCGAGACATGACCCCGGACATGACCGAGAAGAGGAAGGTGATCCCCATCTGGACGGCAACGGCGAAGGGAACGGCAACCCCGACCGCCACATCCGGTTTGACCCCGGTGGTGATGGCGAAGGTGGCACCGACTATGGTGCCGATGATGACGTTGGGTGGCTGCGCGCCCGCCAGCGGCGCCAGCCCCATCCAGACCAGCTCCAGAGTACCGCCCACCAGAATACCGGTGGGCAGGTCGCCGAGGATCAGGCCAACCAGCGGCCCCAGTACGACGGGCCGGTGGAAGTGGGTCAGACCATTGAACAGGTCTAGTCCGGCAAAAAATGCCAAAACCCCCAGTAGAAGTCCTTGTAATAAACTGATTTCCATCACAATTGTCCTTAATCAGAGCAAATTGAATATGTCCTGTGCCGGTTCGGTCGGCACGCCCTGGACATAGCACTCGACACGTGCGTCCCGCAGGGCGCGAAATGCGGTGATGTCCTGTTCGTCCACGGAGACGGTCTTGTGGATTTGACGCTTGCCGTCGGCGTAGTGCATGTTGCCGACGTTGATCCGGGAGATGGGGACACCTCCCTGAACTAGGGTGTTGAAGTCGCTAGGATTTTTGCAGACCAGCAGGATCTTCTGACGATCCGCCGCCTTGTGGATGTTGTCGATCACCTTCTGGAGCGGCCAGAACCGCACCGCAATCCCTTCAGCCAGCACCATCTCCATCAGGTTCTGCTGGATGGGGTCTTCTGCCACTTCGTCGTTGGCAACCAGCACCAGATTGGCGCCGGCAAAGCCGACCCACTGGACACCGACTTGGCCGTGGATAAGGCGCTCATCGATCCGGCTCAATACGATATTGGGCATCACAGCACTCCTTCTTGGTGGAACGGATAGATATTGACCCCTTGTACGACCCGGTTGACTTGTCCTGTCGGGCAGGGATTGTCCGGGCTGATACCCAGTCCCAGCGAGGTATGGAAGGCGTAGAACTGGGCATAGAGCAGGTAACAGAAGGCCAGCTGTGCGTCATCACCTTGCAGGGGGTGGGGTAGATAGATGTGCTCACCCTCCTCGATACGACGGTCATGCTGATCAGCAATGGCGACCACCCGGGCGGCCTGGCCGTCAGCCCGCAGTTCGCGCAGCAGGTCCAGATCGTATTGACGGGTATAGGGGTCGTTGGATATGAGCTGGACGATCAGAGTCTGTGCATTGACGACGGATTTGGGGCCATGGCGAAAACCGGTGGGAGAGTCAAACATGGCGACAAGTCGGCCACCGGTCAGTTCCAATAACTTGAGCGCCGACTCCTGAGCAACGCCTTGCAGGCTGCCGCTGCCAAGATAGATGACCCGTTGTGGCAACGGCTCATTCCATGCCGGCACCTGCTGAATAACCTGCTCAAGGATCGCTTCACTGACGCTAGTCAGCGGCGTGCAAGCCTGCTGGTTGAACTGTGTCGGCAGGAAGACGGCAAGACAGCTCAGCATCATGCTGGTCAGGCTGCTGGTCATGGCGAAGCTGCGATCATTGGTCTGGGGCGGCATCAACAGTGCCAGAGAGCGGGCATCTTGCTGGCAGCGGCGATAGAGAGCCCCTTCACCGTTGCAGGTAAGCACCAGATGATGGCAGTTGCCGAGCAACTGGCTGGCCAGTTCGACCGCCGCCACGCTCTCCGGGCTATTGCCGGAGCGGGCAAAGGAAATGAGCAGGGTCGGGCAATCCTCGGCCAGATATTCGGCCGGATCGGTGACGATATCAGTGGAGGCAATCGCCTCGAACCTGGCTTTCAAGTGGGCTGAAAGGTAGGGAGCCAGTGCTCGTCCGGCAAAAGCGGAGGTACCGGCACCTGTCAGGATCACCCGCAGATTGCCATGGGCGAGCAGGGGGGCGAGAAAGCGGTCCAGTGTATGACGGCACTCCTCCACCATGGCAAGGGTCTCTCGCCAAGTGGCGGGTTGTTGCTGAATTTCGCGGGCTGTCGCCAGGCCGTTGGCCGTGCGCAGCATCTCTTCTGAATAACCAAGAATCATGTCTACAACTCCTTAAACAACAGGGTCGAGCTGGGAAGGACAGGGGCTGGCTGTGCCGCAGGCGTTGGCATAGCTGCGCAACACTTCCTGCACCTGATCGAGAATGAGCTCATGGGGATTGGCCGACAGGGTGCCCTGACGAACCTTGCGGTACTGCAGGGGCAGGTGCTGGCTGAGCAGTGGCAATGGAATAGGCTCTGCGGCCAGGTTGGTGAGCAATCTGGCATAGCACTCATCAACGCGCGCATCGGGCCAGTAGTAGCGAATGCGGTCTGAGTAGCTGTAACCACGCGCGAGTCGGCATTCGTTGGCACTGCCCTGATAGTGGCTGCGCCAGAAGTCGGGGCGATCCAGCATGGTCTCTTCCATCACCTGGCGCAGGCCCGAGCACGCCTTGGCGACAACCAGCTCCTCTTCGATAGCGGCAAGGGCAAACAGCGCTTCACGCAGGGCGAAGGTGAGGGCCGGGCCGACCTTGAGAATGGCAAAGTGGTCGCGAACCAGCTGGCGGTAGGCCTCGGGGGTCTGATAATCGGTGGAGTGAGCTTCGAACACCAGATGAGGGTAGGCTTCGATCATCCGGCTCAGTGGTGCCGCTTTCGCGGGTTGATAATCGATGATGTGGGTGTGGTCAAACTCGACCCCTGGCTGGACAACGAGACCAATGACTCGTGGCCAGATATGGGCCAGGCCAACCTGAGCGAAGGCTTGCTGATGGGCCTCCAGGGTATGGCGAGCGGCTTCCTGTGTGGTGACGGCCAGTTCGGCCAGATCTTCATGGGCACCGCCCGGCACCGGCACCTCGGTGCCAATCACATAGACCAGATCGCTCTGGCCAAAGGTGGCCAGACAGGTTTGCTCGGCGATCTGCGCCAGACGGGCGGCCCGCTCTGCGACCAGCTCATCGGTCAGCGGCACCGGATCACCCTGACAAGACATGCTGCAGTCGAGATGGATCTTCTTGAACCCGGCAGCGACATAGCTGGCGATGAGATCCTCGGCATGGGCCATGGCTTGCTCGGCAGGCTCACCTTGCCAGCGGTTGGGCCCCAGGTGATCACCCCCAAGAATGAGTCGGTGCGCTGGAAAGTGACACTGTGCTGCCAGTTCGTAGAGACGATCGCGAAAGTCGGCTGGGGTCATGCCGGTATAGCCGCCAAACTGATCCACCTGATTGGAGGTGGCCTCTACCAGCAGCAGTTGATCCCCTTCGGCGGCCAAGCGTAAGGCGGCCTCCAGCACCAGCGGGTGAGCGGAGCAGACGGCATAGATCCCGATCGGTTCTCCCTGTTTATGTCTTTCGACCAGTGCCAGCATGGATTTCATTTTGATCTTCCTTCGTTGCTATAGATGGAAACTTGCTTTCGATTTCTTTTCTTTACGGTAGCTACAAGCAAAGGAAAGCGAAACAAAAGAGTCATCGGTTCTTGATGATGATCACAAAAAGAAAGGAATCGAAACTTTAATTGGCGAGGGGGAAAGCAGATATTACTGTCTTAAAGCTTAATGAAGGCTTGATTTGGCTCTGGTACTGCGCGTTAATATGAAACCGTAACGAAGTGAAAGCAGTTTTTCACCACAGCACTCCGGCAGAAGAGACTATGCAGACAACAGAAAAGAGCGTGCTCGGTACCAGCGAGCGGCGAGAGCGGATCATTCAGCAGCTGCGCAGCAATGGCAGCGTTCAGGTCAACGAACTGGCGACCCATTATCAGGTGTCGACCGTCACCATTCGCAACGATCTGGCTTTCCTCGAAAAACAGGGGGTCGCGGTACGCGCCTATGGTGGCGCTCTGTTGTGTGAACCCAATCAGGCCGTGCCCGAGCGAACCATTGCCGACAAAAGCGTGCTCAACACGCCGGTCAAACAACGGATCGGCGCACTGGCGGCCACACTGGTGCTGCCCGGCTGTCGTCTTATCCTCGATTCGGGCACAACCACCCTGGAGGTGGCCCGTCATCTGCGCGAGCACCAGGAGATCCTGGTGATGACTAACGGCATGAACGTGGCCAATGCACTGCTGGAGGCGGAGGGGGTCGAGCTGCTAATGACCGGCGGTCATCTGCGCCGCAAGTCGCTCTCGTTCTACGGTGCACAAGCGGAACAGTCCCTGCAAAACTACCACTTTGACATGCTGTTTCTCGGGGTGGATGGCATCGATCTGGAGCGCGGCGTCAGTACCCATCATGAGGATGAGGCGCGCCTCAACCGCTGCATGTGTCAGGTCGCAGAGCGGATCATCGTGGTCACCGACTCCAGCAAATTTGGCCGACGCAGCTTGCACAAGATTATCGATACACCGCGTATTCATACCCTGATCACCGATGATGCCGTGCCTGCCGATATCCTTTCCGGTCTGCACAATGCCGGTATCGAGGTGATGCTGGTACCCGCAGGTTGAGTATGGAGAGTCTGAGAGCGAGATATAACCCAGCACAATCGGCTATAAGCAGTTGATGTAAAAAGGGTTACACTGGTTGGCCTTGTGAGCTGGACGAGATTGTTATGGAGCCCCCCCTGTACCACCCCGATATCACCGACCTGGAACCTGTCGCCCGAGCGGCGGGGGCGGCCATCATGGCGATCTACCGCGAGCCCTTTGCGGTGGAGTACAAGAGTGACGAGAGTCCGCTCACCGCTGCCGACAAGGGGGCGCATGAGGTGATCGTGCAGGCGTTGGCGCGGCTGACCCCCGATATCCCTGTGCTGTCGGAGGAGTCTGGCCCCGAGGTGATAGCCGCGCGCCACGGCTGGTCACGCTACTGGCTGGTGGACCCCCTCGATGGCACCAAGGAGTTTGTCTCCCGCAATGGCGAGTTCACCGTCAATATCGCGCTGATTGAAGAGGGGGCGCCGCGTTGGGGGCTGGTCTATGCCCCTGTGCTGGACAAGCTCTGGTATGGCGGCAAGGGTCTCGGTGCCAGGCGCATCGCCGATGGCAAGCGCGAGCCTATCCAGACCCGGCCTCATCGTGAAGGCGAGGTGTGGCGAGTGGTGGGCAGTCGCAACCACCTGTCGCAGGAGACGCTCGATTTTCTGGCTCCTTTTGGTGAAATCGAGCTGGTCTCGATGGGCAGTTCGCTCAAATTCTGCATTATTGCCGAGGGAGGCGCCGAGCTCTATCCACGCCTCGCACCGACCTGCGAGTGGGATACCGGCGCTGCGCAGGCGGTGCTGGAGGGGGCGGGGGGCAGCGTTACCCAACTCGATGGCTCACCCCTTGCCTACAACAAGCCAGACATCCTCAACCCCTGGTTTGTCGCCAGAGCGTGACCTTGTTGGTGCGCTGAGCATCGCGCATATCGCGCAATAAAAAGAGGCCGGAGCGGGTTGCATACCCGTTCCGGCCTCTTTGCATCTAACGCGGGTTTAAAAGACTTTCTTGAACGGTTTGATGGTGACCTTGGCATAGACGCCAGCTGCTACATAGGGATCGGCATCGGCCCAGGCTTTGGCGTCAGCCAGCGAGGTAAACTCGGCGATGACGGTGCTGCCGGTAAAGCCCGCATCGGCCGGATCCTCGGCATCGATAGCGGGGTTGGGGCCGGCAGTCAGCAGGCGACCTTCATCCTGCAGCGCTTGCAGCCGGGCCAGATGGGCAGGGCGAACCTGCTTGCGCAGTGGCAGGCTATCGGGGACATCTTCGGAGTAGATGAGATACCACATGAGAGGATCCTTTTCTGATGAGGGTTATTTTTTCAGCTGTTCTTTTTGTTCAGCCGGAATGTGGCGGTAGAGATAGACGCCGCTCAGCAGGGTAAAGACCAGCGTCATCCCCAGCAGGCCGAACACCTTGAAGTTGACCCACATCTCTTGCGGCAGGTTGAACGCCACGTAGAGGTTGAGCAGGCCACAGACGGTAAAGAAACCGACCCAGCCGAGATTGACCTTGTCCCAGACTGCATCGGGTGCTTGCAGCTCCTTGGCCAACATCTGTTTGATCAGATTCTTGCCAAAGCCGTAGCGGCTGATGAGCAGACCCAGTGCGAACAGCACATTGATGACAGTCACTTTCCACTTGATGAAGGTGTCATCGTGGAAGAAGACGGTGAGGCCGCCGAAGAAGCCGACCAGCAGGAAGGTAAAGAGCTGCATCTTCTCGACCTTGCGGTAGCGGATCCAGCTATAGGCGAGCTGCAGACCGGTGACCACCACCAGTGCGCCGGTAGCCATGTAGATGTCGTAAAACTTGTAGACCGCGAAAAAAACGATAAGTGGAATAAATTCAATAAATTGCTTCATGTCTGGCGCGTAGCCCTCAAGAATGGATCTCAAAACTGTGTCCAGTTTACCTGCCCGATGGGCAACGGCAAATGAATAAGACCGCCCAATTTACGTCCAGTTCCCTGGCGTGGCGCTAGCCAAATAGCTGGCGGGCAAGGGGCTCGCCCAGCCGTTTTTGATCCGCCAGCAGCTCGCGGATGTGGCGCTCTTCGATAAGCGGGTTGAGCAGCACGGCGCGCAGCAGGGTGAGCGGTTGGGCACCGTAGCGCACCACCGCCCGCTGGGTGCGGGAGACAAAGCTGTGCCCCTCGGCTCGCTGGGCTTTTTGCAGCGCCACGTTGAAGTCGTTGATCTGCGCGTTGGCCGCTTCGTCCAGCGCCTTGCCCTGCAGGTGGGGCGGAATGCAGCGGTAGGAGAGCAGGTTCATCACCGGTGCCGACATCAGCTCGAAGGCAGGGTCGCTTTCGATGAGCTCTGCCATCAGCCGGGCACGGTCGTAGTTGGCCTCGATGAGATGGGCGTAACCCTGCTGGCCAAACAGCTGGAAGGCGGCATCCAGATAGAGGGCATTGGCCGGGCGGGTGCCCTCCAGCGTAAAGCGCCCCTGATCGAACGAGGTGGCACGAATGGCGTAGGGGGCTTCGCGCTTGACCGCCATCATCAGGTCGGGCTGGCGACAGAGCAGCATGCCGGTACCAAGCGGCACTAGCAGTTGCTTGTGGCCATCCAGGGTGACGGTATCGGCCCGCTCAATGCCGGTCAGCAGGTTTTGATAGCGGGGGGAGAAGAGGGTCGGGCCACCCCAGGCAGCATCCACGTGGAAGTGGATCTGCTCGCGCTCGGCGATGGCAGCCAGCTCCGGCAGCGGATCGATGGAGCCAAAGTCGGTACTACCTGCCACGCCGACCAGCGCCAGCACCTTCAATTTCTGCTCTTTGCACTGGATCAGCGCCTGCTCCAGCGCAGCCAGACAGAGCCGGTTCTGCTCGTCGGTCTCAAGGCGCCAGACGCTGCGGGCGCCCAGTCCCAGCAGATCCATCCCCTTGTCGAAGGAGTAGTGCATCAGCCGGGAGCCCAGAATGACGGCGCCGCGATAGCCCTGCTCATAGGGGGCAAACAGGTTGTCGCCGCAGGCGCGGTTGCGGGCCAGCCACAGCGCCGTGACGTTGGCGATGGTGCCACCGCTGGTCATGACGCCGAGGGCTGCATCCTTGGCATGCATCTGCTCGCCGTAGAAGGCATCGTCCCTGCCATACATGAGGCGGTGCAGCTTGGCCAGCACCTCTCGCTCCAGAAAGCTGAGCTGGCGGGAGGACTCCATCTTCATCGGATTCTGGTTGAGCATTACCAGCAGGCGCGACAGCTCGGCGGTATAGGCCGGCAGGGGCGCCGTCATGTGGCCCATGTAGCGTGGCGAGGTGAGGTGAGAAGCGCCGGGCACCAGAGTGGCCAGCCGCGCCAGATAGTCCTCGATGGAGAGGCCAACCGCAGGCATGCGGGATTGATCGAGCTGATGGGTGAACTGGTCGCGCTGGTAAGGGGCCTGACTGTCATCCGAGTGGTGAAAATGTGCCAGCATGGCGCTCATTGCGTCGCCAAAGGCTGCATCCGGTTGTGTAAACAGCTCAGTCAACTTCATCAGGTTCTCCAGACCAGGTCACCGGGGTAGGTGTTTATGCCGCTTGTCTCGGGCATCGGCGGCAGAGCATACACCAAAGGTTGGCAGGTGGCAGCCACTCCATTTTTTAAGCGAACACTTGTACTCTGAAATGGTGCTGGGTAGAGTGAGCCACAGTTATTGTGGAGTCGATGTTATGAGTGGTGTGATGGATTATTCCCCCCGGGAGGAGCTGGCAAACCGGCTGAGTCACGGTGCGGGATTGTTGCTGGGGATTGTCGGGCTGGTGCTGTTGCTCATCAAGGGATGGGGACAGGGTACGCAGGCGCTGGTGAGCTACAGCCTCTATGGCGGTAGTCTGGTGCTGCTCTATCTCGCCTCGACCCTCTATCACAGCATGGCGGAAGGGCGGGCCAGACGTTGGTGCAAGGTGTTTGATCACTGTGCCATCTATCTGCTGATTGCCGGCACCTATACCCCCTTCCTGCTGGTGGCGCTCGATACGCCGCTGGCGAAGGGGTTGATGGTGGTGATCTGGGCCCTGGCGCTGGCTGGCGTGGTGTTCAAGCTGGTGTTTATCAACCGCTTCAAGAAGTTGTCGCTCTTTACCTATCTGATGCTGGGCTGGTTGTCGCTGGTGGTCATCTACCAGCTCTACATCCATCTGGCCGGTGAGGGGCTGCTGCTGCTCGGGCTTGGCGGCCTTATCTACAGTCTCGGGGTCATTTTCTATGTGGCCAAGCAGATCCCCTACAACCACGCCATCTGGCATCTCTTTGTGCTGGGTGGCAGCGTTTGTCACTTTATGGCTATTTACGGCTACGTCGCCTAACGTCGTGCAACTAGCCCTTAATTGGTATTTTTAGCGCGTAAAAGGATAAATTCGTGCGGTATCACACAGTTGGCAGCTGCTTTTGCTGACAAGCTAGGGCCAGTTCAATTCGCAAAGGATGCACGAAATGAGTGAAATCGCGCTTTCCATCAGCATGTTGTCGCTGGTGGCAGTGCTAGGACTCTGGCTGGGAAACTGGCGAGTCTATGGCGTTGGGTTAGGGATAGGGGGGGTGCTGTTCGGCGGCATCATAGTGGGTCACTTTGCCGGGGTGTCGGATCTCGCTCTGGATGAGCACACTCTTCACTTTATTCAAGAATTTGGCCTGATCCTGTTTGTCTATACCATCGGCATCCAGGTCGGTCCGGGTTTCTTCTCGTCACTGCGCAGTTCGGGTCTCAAGCTCAATGCGTTTGCCGCCTTGCTGGTCATCCTTGGTTGCGTGGTAGCGGCTGCGCTGCACCAACTGTTTGATGTGCCGCTGCCGGTCATTCTGGGGGTCTTCTCGGGTGCCGTCACTAATACACCGTCACTCGGTGCGGGCCAGCAGATCCTGGCAGAGCTGGGCGCCGCGCCCGGTTCGACCGGTTTGATGGGGATGGGCTATGCAGTTGCCTATCCGTTTGGCATCTGTGGCATTTTGCTCACCATGTGGTTGGTTCGGGTGTTCTTTCGCATCAAGATCGACGATGAAGCCGCCCAATTCGAGCTGCAGACCGGTAAGACCAAGGAGAGCTTGCAGACCATCAACATCGCGGTGCGCAACCCCAATATGCACGGCCTGATGCTGAGCGAGATCCCGAGCCTCGACGAGTCGGATGTGATCTGTTCACGGCTCAAGCGTGGCGACGAGCTGATGGTGCCGCGCCCGGAGTCCCGTATCGAACTGGGTGACTTGCTGCACCTGGTCGGTGAGCGTCACGCGCTGCACAAGGTGTTGCTGGTGCTGGGGGAGGAGGTGGAGACCTCGCTCTCGACCCGGGGCACCGATCTGCGCGTCGAGCGGGTGGTGGTAACCAACGAGCAGGTTCTTGGCAAGAAGATCCGCGATCTGGATATCAAACAGCGCTATGACGTGGTGATCTCCCGTCTCAACCGTGCCGGTATCGAACTGGTGCCGACCAGTCAGACCAGCCTGCAGTTTGGCGACATTCTCAACCTGGTGGGGCGCCTCGACGCCATCGAAGCGGTCACCAATGTGGTCGGTAACGTGCAGCAAAAACTGCAACAGGTGCAGATGTTGCCGGTATTTATCGGGATCGGTCTCGGTGTGTTGCTCGGCTCCATCCCCTTCTATCTGCCCGGATTCCCGGCTGCCCTCAAATTGGGTCTGGCGGGCGGGCCGCTGGTGGTGGCGCTGATCCTGTCGCGGATTGGCAGCATCGGCAAGCTCTACTGGTTCATGCCCCCCAGTGCCAACCTGGCGCTGCGCGAAATCGGCATCGTGCTGTTTCTGGCGGTAGTTGGCTTCAAGTCGGGGGCGGGTTTCATCGATACCTTGATCAACGGTGATGGCCCGGCCTGGATGCTCTACGGCATGGCGATCACCCTGATCCCGCTGCTGGTGGTCGGTGTGCTGGCGCGCCTCTACGGCAAGATGAACTATCTGACCCTGTGCGGTTTGCTGGCTGGCTCCATGACGGATCCTCCCGCGCTGGCCTTTGCCAACGCCATGCACCCGACCAGTGGTGCCAGTGCGCTCTCATACGCCACTGTCTACCCGTTGGTGATGTTCCTGCGGATCATCTCGCCACAGCTGCTGGCTATCATCCTCTGGGCGGGAGCCTAGGGTTAATCCTGACGGGAGCATGCCTTGTCATGCTCCCGTCATCATTCTGTAATTTATTGATAATTTTGGTTTTTACTATTCTCGCAACCTCGTTTTACACACTTCTGTCTGGCTGAACAGTTCAGCCTCAAATCGGTCTATCCTTTCGAATTTTCGAGCTGGTTATTTTTCCCCTCAGTCTGCAAAGTAGGCTGTGGCTTATTGCATTCAAATCAGGATTCAGGAGAGAACATGATCACCAATGCCGTTACCTTGGAACAGGGCGTAACCGTAACCCAACTCAAAGGACAAATTTATCTGGTTGCCGCAGATGGCAGCCGGAAGCTGTTGGCTGAAGGGGATGTGCTGCCGAAAGGGGCTGTGATCATGTCGCCGGATGGCGCCAGTTTCATGGGCGGCGGACAGTCGTTCAATGTGCAACCGGCCAGCGAGCAGAGTGAGCCTGCCGAAGAGGGGGATGCCCCCCAGTTGGCGCAAAACGGCGCTGCAGGCACTCCTGATGATATCAATGCCCTGCAACAGGCCATTTTGGGTGGGGCTGACCCGACCCAGGCCTTTGAAGCCTCTGCAGCTGGCGGTGCGCCTGCCGCCGGCGGTGGCGGAATTGGTGGTGTTGCCGGTGCCAGTGGTAACGGCGGTTTTGTTACCATCGATCGTACCGGTGATGCAACCATTGCCGAAGCCACTTTCGATACCACCTACAACGCCAATGGTGAGCCACCGCTTGAAGCCGTTGGTGAAGATGATCCTCTTTTTACCTCCGCCAACCTTGTCTTGAGTGCAGATGCACAGGTGAATGAAGGTGGGTTTATCACCTTTACTGCGACATTAGATGAACCTGTTTTTGGTTCTGACTTGGTTATTCAGCTGTCAAATGGTGCAGTGATCACCATTCCCGTTGGCCAGAGTTCCGGTTCAGTCACTGTTGCTGCTCCAGCAGACAGCCCTTATGTCGACCCGTCAACGATCACCGTTTCGATTACCGGTACTCAGGGTGGTGGTTTCAACCAGATTATCACTGGACCTTCAACGACTACCCAGATTAACGACACTGTCGACACCACCACCGTGACCCTGAGCGCCCCGGCGCAAGTCAACGAAGGGGGCCAAATCACCTACAGCGCCAGCGTCAATAACGCCCCGCAAAGCGATCTGGTGCTGACCCTATCCAACGGCGCCAGCATCACCATCAAGGCGGGCGAGCTGAACGGTAGCGTGACGGTCGATGCCCCGATCGACGATGTGTACCAGGATGGCAGCAGCCTGACGGTGAGCATCACCGGCAGCCAGGGTGGCAACTACGAACAGTTGGATACCAGTAGCACGGTGACCACTGCGGTGGCTGACACCGTTGATGTGACCAAGGTCAGCCTGAGTGCGACCGGTTCGCTGACCGAAGCGGGCGGCATCATCACCTACACCGCGACCCTGACCAGCAAGGCGCAGGGTGAGGTGAAGGTGATGCTGAGCAATGGCGAAACCATCACCATCAAGGACGGCGAAACCACGGGCCGCGTGGAGGTGACGGTTGCGGAGCGCGATGACGTCTATAACGAA
>NZ_JAPCJA010000026.1:0-62965 GCF_027707745.1 Aeromonas sp. QDB23 | reverse complement strand
CCGAAACCAATCAACAGGTTTCGGATTTTTACACATCAGGAGGATCGGTCAATGGATCCTTAACTGATCGGCATTAGGGCCAGTGGCCCTCTTTTTACTGCAAGTTGCCGCGTTTAAACAGACAGCAACTCACTGTGAATAAAGAAAAAATTGCGATCGCTCAAAGCACGATCAATTACTGGGTCAGATCCTTATCAATCCAGTACTTGGAGCCGGAGATATTGGCATCAAACAACAGGCCTTTCTCGCCAATCTGGTAGATCGCCATGCCGCCGTTGTATTTGGCGGTCAGCTCGGCACTCTCCTTGCCGGCCACCACCCCCACTTCGGAGGTGGCCTCCCAACCCTGGGTCACGAAGGCATCGAATCTGGCCTTGTCTTCGAACAGGATCACCTGCTGATAGAACTTGCCGCCGATCCCGGCAGCAAGACCCGCGCCAAACATCTTCATATAGGTGTGCTTGCCGTTTTTGCGATTGACCGCCACCCCGGCGCCCTGATTGGTATGCAGCATCAGGGAGAACTTGCGCGAATCGAACACCGCATAGCCATAAGCCTTGTCAAACAGCAACTTGGCAGAGGGTTGCTCGTTGAACAACCGCACCAGTGCGGTATCTGCCATGGTGTTAAGGGCCAGCCGGGCCTCTTGCGCCGTCTTGGGATTCAACATCTCGTCGAGCTTCTTGTCGGCGACCTTCAACCACTCCTTGCCGGTCGCGATGCTCTTGTCGGTCCAGACCCCGGCGGTGTTGAAAGCCTCCTCACCCCAGGCGGAGATGGAGGCCCAACTCTTCTTGGAAAAATCGCTGACATCCTGCCACACCTCCTTGCCGGTCTCGCTCACCGCCGTCCCGAGATCGGAGGCGGCGGCCTTGAGCTTGGCCCAGTCGGCATAACAGGGTGAGAAGGCCAGACTCAGTGACAAGGCCAGCAACCAGTTGCGATTGTTCATCTTCTTGCTCCCATTCCGTGTTACCCGTTTACCCACCCTCTCACCCGGAGCTCGGGTGATGGCCAACATAAACAGGTTTGTCGTGCATGTCGTGCGCAGGTCATCCCGCATTATCGGGACGACGCGCCATTGAGGCAATCATTGAGTCCATCCTCACCTCACACTTGGCACACAAACCCGTGCGGCAACCATAAAAAAAGCTGCTCGCCAATGGCGAACAGCTTTGATGACAGCACAGGCCGGAGCGCTTATTCGACCATCATCACCTTGCAGGTGTTGGTACTGCCCACAGTTTCCATCTTGTCACCGTGGGTCAGCAGCACCATGTCACCGCTCTGCAGCAGGCCTTTGGCCTTGAGCACGTCCAGCGCGTCGCGACACACTTCGTAGACCGGCTTGGTCTCGTCACCGTCAAACATCACCGGGGTAACGCCACGGTAGAGGTTGGTCCAGGCCAGGGTCTTGTTGTGGGGGGACATGGCGAAGATCGGCAGACCGGAGCTGATACGGGACATCAGCAGCGGGGTAGTGCCGGATTCAGTCAGCGCCACGATCGCCTTGACCCCTTCCAGGTGGTTGGCGGCATACATGGTGGACATGGCCACCGCCTCTTCCACCGAGGTGAAGGTGTAGTTCATGCGATGGTTGGAGACGTTCAGGCTCGGGTGCTTCTCGGCACCGACACAGACGCTCGCCATGGACGTCACGGTCTCGATGGGGAACTGACCAGCGGCGGTTTCGGCAGAGAGCATCACCGCATCGGTACCATCCAGCACGGCGTTGGCCACATCCATGACCTCGGCACGGGTCGGCAGCGGCGCGTTGATCATCGACTCCATCATCTGGGTCGCGGTGATCACCACGCGGTTCAGACGACGGGAGTGACGGATCAGCTTCTTCTGTACGCCAACCAGCTCGGGGTCGCCGATCTCGACACCGAGATCACCACGGGCGACCATGACGGCATCGGAACCGAGGATAATGTCTTCCATCGCCTCATCGGTCGCGACGGTTTCGGCACGCTCTACCTTGGCCACGATCTTGGCGTTGGAGCCAGCTTCACGGGCCAGCTCGCGGGCGTAGCGCAGATCATCGCCACAGCGCGGGAAAGAGACCGCCAGGTAGTCGACGTTCATCAGGGCCGCGGTCTTGATGTCTTCCTTGTCTTTCTCGGTCAGGGCCGGTGCGGAGAGACCGCCCCCTTTCTTGTTGATGCCCTTGTTGTTGGAGAGCGGCCCGGCCACGGTCACCGTGGTGTGAATGCGGGTGCCTTCAACCTGCTCGACTTTCAGTTGCACACGGCCATCGTCCAGCAGCAGGATGTCGCCCGGTACCACATCGTTTGGCAGGCTCTTGTAGTCGATGCCGACCTGCTCCTGACAACCTTCACCCTTGCCGAGTGCCGCGTCGAGAATGAACTTGTCACCGATGGCCAGATAGACTTTGCCATCCTTGAAAGTGGAAACACGGATTTTCGGGCCTTGCAGATCACCCATGATGGCGACGTGACGACCGAGCTTGGCAGCAATGTCACGCACCTGATTGGCGCGCAGGATATGGTCTTCAGCAGTGCCGTGAGAGAAGTTCATCCGCACCATGTCGGCCCCGGCGCGGATGATCCCTTCGAGGATCCCTTCGCGGTCGGTAGCCGGACCGAGTGTGGTTACAATCTTTGTACGTCTAGGCATGAAAGACTCCAATATGAAGTTGATATGACTTGAGATTCTGCCCCATCAAGCCCATGGCTCGATGCACCCGTTTGCAAACCATCTGGGTGGTTTTTGTTATTAAATTACAATACTACACCAAGGCGGGTGGCATAGACAGTCGGGGGCCGGAGCCCCCGACGGTTCAGGAAGAGTGCGGGGTTTCGAAGCGGGATTCGCGCAATCCCTCTTTCACTTTTTTCAGATTTTCGCGAAATTTCATCCCCCGGCGCAGGGTAAAACCGGTCGCCAGCACATCCACCAGCGCCAACTGGGCAATGCGGGATGCCATCGGCATATAGACATCGGTATCTTCCGGCACATCCATGGAGAGCACCAGATTGCACTCGCGGGCCAGCGGGGAATCCTTGGCCGTCATGCCGATCACGGTGGCGTCGTTCTCGCGGGCCAGCGCGGCGATTTCGACCAGCGCCTTGGTGCGGCCGGTGTGGGAGATCAGCACCACCACATCCCCTTCGCTGCTGTTGATGCAGCTCATGCGCATCATGACGATGTCCTCAAAACTCACCACCGGAATATTGAAGCGGAAGAATTTGTTCTGGGCATCGCGGGCAACGGCGGAGGAGGCACCCAGGCCGAAGAAGCTGATCTTCTTGGACTGGGTCAGGATATCGACACAACGATTGATGGCGGAGATATCCAGGCTGTTTTTGGCAGCATCCAGACAGGCCATGGTGGATTCGAAGATCTTGGCGGTGTAGGTATCCGGCCCGTCTTCCGCTTCCACATGACGATTTACGTAAGGCGTGCCATTGGCCAGGCTCTGGGCCAGATGGAGTTTGAAATCGGGAAAGCCCTTGGTATCGAGACGGCGGCAAAAGCGGTTGACGGTCGGTTCACTGACGTCGGCCATCTTGGCCAGGGCGGCGATGCTGGAGTGGATAGCGGTCTGGGGAGACGCCAGGATCACCTCGGCAACCTTGCGTTCTGATTTACTGAAACTTTCCAAGTTGTTCGTAATTTTATCAAGGGTATTCATCATCACCACCAGGCGTTTTTGTAATTTAGCTTCAGTGTCTTTGCACTCAATCTACGGCTAAGCAGGTTTCCAATCAAGCTAAGGACTATACAAGACAAGCGGTTATGGCCACTAACGCCTGCCATACAAAGTATGACTCATCTCTAATTATTTCGTACTTTTCGTTACAAAACGTCACCTTGCCGTGAAAGCGCTTACAAATGTTGCAAAGCAACAACATTGTGAGCAGGCGCACGTTTGTATCGATCCGGCGGGTGAGCGGGGCCCGGCTCGGATAGAATGGGCCGTCATAATCCAACAATAATCTCGGGACACCACGGTCGTCCCCATCCTGTAACGAAGGAGTTGTTATGCAGCATACCCATGCGCTGGTCGGCGATGTCGGCGGCACCAATGCGCGTCTGGCCCTGTGTGAGCTGGCCACCGGTACTATCTCTCAGGCAAAGACCTACTCAGGTCTGGCCCATCCCAGCCTTGAAGCCGTGGTACGTCTCTATCTGGACGAACACAAGGTAGCGGTAGGTGAAGCCTGCATCGCCATCGCCTGCCCCATCAACGGTGACTGGGTCGCCATGACCAACCACAGCTGGGAGTTCTCCATCAGCGAGATGCAGAGCAATCTCGGGCTGGCTCGCCTGCAGGTGATCAACGACTTCACCGCCGTCTCGATGGCGGTGCCGGTACTGGCTGAATCGGATCGCATCCAGCTGGGCGGCTCGGCGCCGGTGGCTGGCAAACCCATCGCCATCTATGGCGCGGGCACCGGCCTTGGGGTCGCGCATCTGGTCAAGGCGGGCGAGCAGTGGCTGAGTCTGCCGGGTGAAGGGGGTCATGTGGATTTTGCCGCCAACAGCGAAGAGGAAGATGCGGTGCTGCAGGTGATGCGTGGCGAACTGGGTCATGTCTCGGCCGAGCGTTTCCTCTCCGGCCCGGGTCTGGTCAATCTCTATCGCGGGCTGGTGAAATCCGATGGCCGTGAGCCCGAGCCGTTCGCCCCCAAAGACATTACCGAACGCGCGCTGGCCGGGGAGTGTCTCGATTGCCGTCGTACCTTGAGCCTGTTCTGCGTGCTGATGGGTCGCTTTGCCGGCAATCTGGCCCTCAATATGGGGACCTACGGCGGCATCTATATCGCTGGCGGCATAGTGCCACGCTTTCAGGAGTTCTTTACCGGTTCCGGTTTCCGGGTTGCCTTTGAAGACAAGGGGCGCTTCAAGTCCTACCTCAAGGAGATCCCGGTGTTCCTGATCACCCACGAAGGACCGGGACTGCTCGGCGCGGGCGCTTACTTGCGCCAGTCGATGGGGATCAGCATCTGATTGAAGAGGGGCATGAGGCGGGATCATCCATGGTTCAGCCTCGATTCAGTGTGAATGGCATAAAGTAGCTGCACGTAACCAAGAGGGTTGTGCTTCACAAGGAGTGGAAAGCGACTCTCATCCGCTGGATACGTTTGTCACCTGACAAGCCTGAACTGTTTCAACCGGCCTTTTGGCCGGTTTTTTTTATGTCTGATATCCGGGATTACTGAGCCAGCGCCTTCAACTGCGCCTTGTCGGGCGGATTGTTCCAGTCGATGGGGCCGTGGGTAAAACGGTACTGCAACCGTGGCAGGCTGGTCTCCAGCCACTCTTCCCGAAAATAGGCATAACCCTGATCCCAATCCGGATCATTGGCCCAACCACTCTGCAGGAAGTAGAGCCGAGTACCCTGCCCTTCCGGCACAAAACGCAGGCACACCTGGGTTTTCTGCTGGCGGATATGGGGCAGGCTGGGTGGGAAATTCCAGCTGAAACTGAGCAGGTCATAGGGCATGACGGCCATGACCCGGCACCCTTCGCTGCCACGCTCGCCCAAGGGAGCATCAGGCCTGAAGTAGATCTCGAAAGGGCCAT
Source organism: Aeromonas sp. QDB23 (assembly GCF_027707745.1). Lineage (NCBI taxonomy): Bacteria > Pseudomonadati > Pseudomonadota > Gammaproteobacteria > Aeromonadales > Aeromonadaceae > Aeromonas > Aeromonas sp. QDB23. Next base: position 57,412 of record NZ_JAPCJA010000026.1, on the reverse strand, counting down.
TCGGTTCGGCCACCATCAAACATTCGGGAGCCAGAAAACTGCGCAGACCGCTCTCGGTGGTCCAGGCGTGCCAGACATCGTCTATGTGCGCCGGAACAAAAATGTTGCCTTCAATCTGTTTATTGTCCATAAATCAGCGATCCTCAAGCCATCCATACATGGGACTCCGGCAGTATAGCCCCATGGCAAATACAATGGACAGAGCTTAATCACACCCTTGTCATTTGCATCAGATTAACCTGCCGCCATGCGGTTACCTCAGCGAACAGTGACTTGACCCGGGAGGTCATCATGATCCGGCTCATGGAAGAACAAGACATTCCCCAACTGGCCCGGCTGTTTTTAAAGAGCCGCCGCCACACCTTTCACTGGGTCGATCCCGCCCGCTTCCAGCTCGAGGATTTCGAGGAACAGACCCAAGGTGAACAGGTGTGGGTAGCCGAACAGGGGGGCAATATCTGCGGCTTTATCGCCATCTGGCAGCCCGACCACTTCGTCCATCACCTCTATGTCTCAAGCGACTGGCACGGTCAGGGGATCGGGCGCGCCCTGCTTGAGCGGGGCCTCGCTGATTCGCCGCGCGGCTCGCTCAAGGTGGCGACCCGCAATACGGCGGCATTAGCCTTCTATCATCGACTGGGCTGGCAAAACAGTGACGAGACCGGCCACTGCGAGGTCACCGGCCCCTGGTGTAAACTGCTTAGAAACTAGCGAGTCACCCCGCACCTGCGCTTTGCGACTGAACAGGCACCAAGGGTGCCGGGGGGAAGAACCAGCGGTAGAGATCGAACCAGCCATCTCGCTGGGCAATCACGACCTCGTGCACCGGGTCGCGCTGGAAGATCGCCACCTTGTTTTCGGTCAGCGGCACCCAGGCGTAATTGACCAGCGCATATTGCGACTGGATCAGGTTGTACTCATTGAGATAGGAGTCATCGTTACCCGATTCGTGCAGTTGGGTACGACTGTCGATGAGGTAAACAAGCTGGTTGAAGAAGGTCAGTTGAAAACCGGTCACTCGCCACTTCTCCCTGGTCGCCTCCTCCTCTTCGATCACGGTGATTTTGCCCCAGCGGCACACCCCGTGATAGTTGACTCCATTGGCCGACATTTTCAGGTCGTAATGGCAGCCCAGACTGTTGATAAACATCCCGACCACAAACAGCAGCACGACAAGCAGTGGCAACAGCAGCAAGGTATTTTTCAGCGTTCGTTTCATCAGAGATCCCTTACAGCGTTTTTTCGAGCTCTTTATAGGAAAGCACGCGAACCTGGTGGCCGGAGACCAGCACCAGCGATGCCGGTTTGACTGGTGGCACATCGCTCCGTGCCTCCATCTGGCAAACAACGCCGGTCGGCGAGTCGGTACAGTGCACATGGAGCCACTCGAAATGGAGATAGCTGGCGACAAACGCCACCAGCAAAACCAGTAGCAGATTGACGTATATCAGGCCCCTTGCCAGCATTGGCCGCCCGATACTGCCGAGGCAGGCGAGTTTGACACGCTCTGCGAAGGAACGGGGCGCGGCAGAAACAGGCTCTCTGATAGCCTCATTCTCAGGCCGTGGTGATGTCGACGATGACAGCTCAGCCACAGCGGGCGTGGGCTCGCTCACCGGCTCGGGCAAGGGCTCACTCTCTGTGGGCAGCGGCTTGCCGTAATCGCACTTCATCTTGCAGTTCAGGTGAAGGGAGTAGCCTTTTTTCGGGGTGCTTCTGATATCCAGCGTCTGGGGCGATGACGCAAAGTGGCGGCGAATATTGGCGATGGCCACGTTCAGGGAGTTGGGGCTGATGGGGCGACCCAGCCAGCCGATGTCGAGCAGCAGATCCTTGTCGCACACCTCGTCCTGGTGATCGAGCAGATAGCTGAAAATAAGGCTCTCGGCCGATGACAAACGCACCACTCTGGCACTTGCCACGTTGTCCTTGTCGGCACAGAAGATCAGCTCTCGCCTTTTGACATCAAAGACATAATCACCGAAGTGATAGGCCAATATGTTATTGCCTGGCGCAGCCCCCGTCATACCAACCACCTGTTATTTGCATTCATCATGAAGAAGATGGGATTCCACGCCCGATGAGGCCAGATGGCGACTCAGGATGTAGTGTAATGGCGCGAAATTTTAATGGGTCGGGATCGGCGGCACAATAGATGCAGTCAGGCATAAGCGGGGAAAATGAAAATATGCGTCCAGCGCTGTCGGAGTGCGTATCGGCCAGAGCATGGTGCTGAGCGTTTCACGCATCGCGGCCATGCCAATCTCAACGGAACAGCTGTGTGAGCATAGCTAAAAGCACCACGACCGGGCAGGGGGCCCAGTCCCTCACAACACCTCGCCGCACCGCACAATAAAGGGAACTGGCCCCGCAGGATGCACCAGCATCATCGACAGGGCGCAGTTAACTGACTAGACCCGGAACTGCTTGAGCAAGGTGTCGAGCTGGGCCGACAACTGGCGCAGATCACTGCTGGCTTCGGCAACCTGTGCCACTCTGGCTGCACTCTCGCTGTTGAGCGTCGCAATGCGGTTGACGCTGTGACTGACCGCCTCCGCCACCGAGTGCTGCTCTTCCGATGCCTGGGCGATATACATGTTCATCTCGCGGATCAGGCTGACCTGATTTTTTATCTTCTCCACCGAAGCCTGCACATCTGCCGCCTCGGCACCGGCCCGGGAGGCCTTCTCTTGGCTCTGCTGCATCCCGGCCCCGACATTCTGGGTCGCTTGCTGCAGCCGCTTGATGCTGGCACTGATCTCTTCCGTTGACTGGCGGGTACGGCCTGACAAGGTGCGCACCTCATCTGCCACCACCGCAAATCCGCGCCCCTGATCGCCCGCGCGGGCCGCCTCGATGGCGGCATTGAGGGCAAGCAAATTGGTCTGTTCGGCAATGCCGTTGATCACTTCTATGATGGTGCCGATGCTGCTGCTCTCGGTCGATAGGGTGCGCATCAGCGTAGCGACCCGCTCCACCTCACCCACCAGCTGATGGATCGCCTCATTGGCATGGCCCGCCAGATGGTAACCCTGCTCCACATAGTGATTGGCCTCATCGGTGGCGCCGGAGGTTTTCACCGCGTTGCCAGCCACCTCCTGCACCGCCTGACTCATTTCGGTAATGGCGGTGGCGACCTGATCCAGCTCGGACTGCTGGGCGTCACTGCCAATACGGGTATCTGCCGAGAGCGTGTCGCAGCGCTCGGCATTTTGCAGCACTCCGGCGGACAGCTCATTAATCTCCGCCACCATATCCTGCAGCTTGGCAATAAAGTGGTTGATGTTGGTGGCCAGCGTCCCCATCTCATCCTGACGGTTGATCTTGAGTCGCCGGGTCAGATCCCCCTCCCCTCTGGCCAGATCAAATACCGCCTGATTCATCTGATGAAGTGGCCTGAGCACATTGCGATGAATCAGCACCATCAGCAGTGCGATGATGCAGAGATCGAGCACCAGGATCTGCCAGACGGTGGTAAGCAACTGCTGGCGCAAGTGGGCCTGAATGGCGGCATCACTGGTTTGCACCAGCAATCGGGCCACGGTGTTTTTCTGGCCGCTGTCGTCATAGACCAGATCATATCCCCCATAGGCAGCGGTATCGGCAGGCATGGCCGTCACGGGGGCAATGGCGCCCGCCGTGTCACGGGCAAACCCGGCCACCAGCTTCTCCTTGTTGACCACCAGTAAAGCGCTGAGGATGTCGGCCGCCAGCTCGGACTTGAGTGACGCCTCGATGAAGGTCGATTCATAATTCCACAGCGGGCCGGGCAGGGAGAGCTGCAGCCGGCCGATGGCCTGTTCGACCAGCGCACTCTGTTTGCTATAGCTCTCCGCTCTGGCGGCGTTGTAGTTGTAGGCACCAAACAATACCAGCAGCAGACTCACCGACAGGGAGGTCAACACGGCAATCCTGAACGTCAGACTTTTCCAATCCATGGCTTCCTCCCGGTTTTTACGGCAGCCGGCGCAGTGCCCCTGCGTGGCACTTGCTATTGGTACTGTTACTGGTACTTGGCATTGATCTTGTCGATGGTGCCATCCGCCTTCATGGCGGCCAGGATCTCGTTGAGCCTGGTGATGAGCTCATCGGGCGTATCCTTGTTAAACGCCAAGCTCATCTGGGTTTCCTTGAACACGAAGACCTGCTTGGGACTGGCGACTTTCTCCTTGTTGGCCAGATAGGGGGCCAGATACTGGCCGGTAGCCCAGAGATCGATGCGGCCTGCCTCCAGTTTCTTCACGTTGGCGGTGTCATTGGCCGCCAGCTGCAACTTGGTGAATCCCTGCGCCTTGAGATACTCGGCCGCCGCATCGCCGTTATACCCCCCCACCGAATACTGCTTGGCATCGTCCAGCGAAGAGACGGTGATATTGGCGGTCGAACTGGAGAAGAAGACCCAGTTGTTATTGACCAGTGGCCCGACCCACTTGAACAGCGCCTCCCGCTCCGGGGTGCGGGTCGTGGAGTAGAGGGCGGTATTGGGGGTGCCGAGGGTATCTTCGTACGCCCGCTTCCACGGCATCAGGGTCAGCTTGTATTCAACCCCGGCACGCTTGAACAGCTCTTCGACCACCTCGGTCGACAGCCCGACAATCTTGCCCCCCTCCCCCTGCATGTTGAAAGGCGGGTAATCCTCGGTCATCACGTTCAATGGCGCCGCCTGAACCGCGCTCATCGCCATCATGGAAGAGACTGAAAAAATTGCACTTTTCCACAGCAGTTGATAGTTCATCGCAACCTCGCTTTGCTTGCCATTCATCCCTGAACATCCGCCATTACCGATGGCGGTGCACGTCTGACCCTCCGGGGTCATGCCGGCTTTCACGGCTCGCCGCCCACCCATGTGCAGCAGCAAACAGATCCGGATTTGGCCAGCGCACGATAAAACACCACTGGCGAGAGAGGCTCACAACACATCGAGGTGGAAAACATGCCAGAGCAGCATGAGAGAAGCGTGTGGACAGGGGCGGATAAAACCGGTGCCGTGCAACAGCGCCGTGGCAGAGAAGGGGCGCATCGTTCCATGACAGGGGTTTGGGAGAGAAATGATTGAAAACGCCAACATCCATTTTCCCATACAGCTCAAGGAGACCTCAGAGCCAAACCTGTCCTTTAGCTAAGGTCACGAAAAGAGATACGTCAAATGAGAGAGCTAACCTCCTCATCTGCTTCCAGATTACCTTCCTGATGGGCTCAGCCGAGCCGAAAACAGGTGCAAGAGACCCGAAAAACAGAAGGCCACCGCGAGGTGGCCTTCTCCGAATCAACGATGAACGTCTGGCGACACTCAATCCTTGGCGGCGTCCATCACACCCTCTTCGGAGTGTGCCGGCAGGATCAGGTTGAGCAGGATGGCGGCAACGGAGGCCAGACCAACACCGGCCAGCGCGAAGTCACCAATCTTCATCTCCAGCGCCCCGACACCCACGGTCAGGGTCACTGCGACGATGGCGATATTGCGTGACAGCCCCAGATCCACCTTGGATTCCACCAGGGTCTTGAGACCGATGGCGGCGATGGACCCGAACAGCAGCAGCATGATACCGCCCATTACCGGCATCGGGATGGAGGTGAGCAGCGCATTGAACTTGCCGAAGAAGGCCAGAATGATGGCAAACACGGCAGCCCAGGTCATGGTGACCGGATTGAAGTTGCGGGTGATCATCACGGCACCGGTCACTTCGGCATAGGTGGTCACGGGTGGGCCGCCGATGAAACCGGCGAAGCAGACACCGATACCGTCACCGGCCAGCGTACGATGCAGGCCCGGGTTCTTGGTGTAGTCCTGCCCGGTTACCCCACCGATGGCCAGCACGCCACCGATATGCTCGATACAGGGGGCAATCGCTACCGGCAGCATAAACAGGGCGGCGGCCCAGTTGATCTCCGGCGTTTCGAAGTGAGGCAGCGCCAGCCAGGGGGTGTTGATCAGGCCGTCGAAGTTCACCTGGCCCATCAGCACGGCAGAGACATAACCGGCAATCACACCGCACAGGATGGGGATCAACTTGATCCAGCCCTTGCAGAACACCGCTGCAATCAGGGTCACCGCCAGCGAGATACCGGCCAGCGTCAGCGCAGTCCCTGCAGGCACCACCTGCTCACCACCGGCACGGCCCATCGCCATGTTGCAGGCAACCTGCGCCACGGAGAGGCCGATCACCATGATCACCGGACCAATCACCACGGGCGGCAGCAATTTGTGCACAAAGCCCATGCCCCGCACGCGAATGAGTGCGGCCAGGATGAAGTACATGAAACCGGCGGCAAACAGGCCAAACATGGTGGATGGCAATCCCCAGGTCTGGGTGGCGTAGATGATGGGGGCGATGAAGGCAAAGCTGGAACCGAGGAAAATCGGGACCTGACGGCGGGTGCAGAGCTGGAACAACAGGGTGCCCACACCGGCGCCAAGCAGGGCCATGGAGGGATTCAATCCGGTGAGCAGGGGCACCAGAACCATGGCACCGAAGGCGACAAACAGGATTTGCAGCCCGGCGACACTTTGCTTGACTAAGGAAAACATGGATGTCCTTAATTTTTTGATAACTGATGGAGATATTTATCACTTTTCAGTTATCACAAGACTTTTTCAAGGCACAAAATGAACACAAACGCGTCACTTGTTACCTTTTACTGCTTGGGGAGGGCATGAAACTGGCTTTTTAGGCGGGATTCGTTGCTACAAGCATCGAGTATGCGATTTTACGCATTATTGTGGCGAACGCCAATCGTTTTTCTGCCCGGTTTATTGAGATTGAATTCAACAGGGTGATGTTTTGTACGCCAAGTGGAGAAAACCACGGGAACTTGACCCCGATGCTGACAAACTCACTATCTGGCTATCCGCTCTGGCAACCAAAACCGGAACACAGCGGTAAAAAAGGAGGATGGCCATGCCATCCCCCTTTACTATCAATATGTTAGTAAAACCCGTACGTGACCTATACCCGACGATAAGGCAGGTAAACCGGCTCCCACATGTGGTGGAGGATATGCTGCTGCAGATCCTGACCGATCAGCGAATGGGAGGGATCCCGGCGCACGATATCTTTCAGCACCGCGGTCGCCACATGCACCGAGATGCTGCGCAGTTCGCGAATACGCGGATAGACGGAGCCCTGTGCCAAATCCTCCTCGCTCACGCACTCGGCCAGCGCAAAGGCGGCGGTGGTGAAGATATCCGGGGTGATCTCGCGGATCTGGCTAACAATCGCCGCCAGCCCCACACCGGGGAAGATAAAGACGTTGTTGCCCTGACCGATACGGTAATCCTTGCCCTCAAAAGCGACATCCTTGAACGGGCTACCGGTGGCGACGATAGCCTTGCCGTTGCTCCAGCGGTAGATATCCTCCGGCAGCGCTTCACAGTTGGCGGTCGGGTTGGAGAGCGGGAACACCATGGGGCGCTCGCAGTGCTTTTGCAGCAACTGGATATGCTCTTCCTTGAAGGCACCACCCGAGCCGCTGGTCCCCAGCAGCACAGTGATGGGCACGTGGCGCAACACATCGGCCAGATTGGCCTTGCCCGCCACCTCGGTATCCCAGCCCGCCAGCAGCAGACCCGGCTTGGCATAGCGGCGTTTGTATTCATCGAGCCCTTCGCGGTTATCACACACCAACCCCTGGGTATCCAGGATATAGATGCGATCACGGGCCGCCTGCGGATCCATCCCCTCGCGGATCATCCCCGCGCAGATCTGATCCGCCACGCCAACCCCGCCGGCACCGGCGCCATAGACCAGATAGTTCTGCTGACCGAGGGTTTCGCCCTTGACCTTGACCGCGCCTATGATACCGGCCAGCACCACGGCACCGGTGCCCTGAATGTCATCGTTGAACGACGGCAGCGCCTGCTGGTAGCGGGCCAGATTGTTGAAGGCGTTGGATTTGCTGAAGTCTTCCCACTGCAGCACGGCATTGGGGAAGTGACGCTTGACCCCCTGCACGAACTTGTCGATGAAATCTTCATATTCCTTGCCACGAATGCGCTTGTGCGGGCGGCCCAGATACATGGGGTCATCGAGCAGTTTCTGGTTGTCGGTGCCCACATCCAGCGCGATGGGCATGCAGCAGGCGGGATGGATCCCGGCCCCCAGGGTATAGAGCGCCAGCTTGCCGATGGGGATCCCCATACCGCCGACCCCCTGGTCGCCGATCCCCAGAATGCCCTGGCTGTCGGTCACGACGATAATGCGGATCGATTTGGCATCGAAGTGACGGGCCTGGATCCCCATGTCATCCACGTTGTCGGGAGTGATATAGAGACCACGCGGCTTCTGGAAGCGGTGGCTGAACTCCTGACACGCCTTGCCTACGGTCGGGGTATAGATGTAGGGAGTCATCTCCTCCACATGGCGCGACAACAGAGCGTAGAAGAGGGTTTCGTTGCGATCCTGCAGCGCCCGCAGGTTCTGGTACTTCTCGATGTCGCTGCAGGCGCTCTTGAACCCTTCATAAACCCGTTCGAGCTGGGCTTCAAAGGTTTGCACCTGAGGGGGCAACAGGCCGTCGAGATCGAAATCGGCCCGCTCCTGTTCGGTGAAGGCAGTGCCCTTGTTGAGGTATCGATTGTTGAGCAGATCGGTGCCGGTCAGTGCAACGGGGCGAAAATCCTGTCCCTGTGCATCTTTCCACAGCAGATATTGTCCGGTAGCCATAGTCATTCTCTTTGATTTACGTGAAATTGCCGTTCGGCAGGAGAGCAAGACTCATAATGAAATCAATCATATGACGTTTACTCGATCGGTTTTGTGAGCTTGGGCATACCCTGCGGCCAAAATAGGCGCCTGGCGGCCCCGACGAGACAAATATCCACGGCAAAGAATGAGACTCATGTTAGCATTGCGGGCAACCCAGCCCCTTTCACCGCATCACAGCCGGGAGTGACCTGATGCCCTCGACTCAGCCAGCCTGCGCCCCCTTCTTGTTGCCATGCGCCTGATCCCGCTGCTTGCTCTGTGGTTGTGTCTGACCTGCCAGTCGGCTCTCGCCGCACCGGGGCGGGTGCTCAATATCATCGTCGGCGAGTGGCCCCCCTTTGTCTCGGAGCAGTCGAAACAGCACGGGCCGGTGGCGCATCTCATCCGCGATCTGTTCAAGGAGGCGGGCTATGAGGTGACGTTTCACTTCGCCCCCTGGGGGCGGGTCTATTCGCTGGCGGCCAACAGCCAGCTCTACGATGCCACCGCCGTCTGGATGTACAAGCCAGAGCGGGAACAGGATTTTCTGTTCAGCGAGGCGGTGCTGCAGGAGCAGTTTGTCTTCTTCTCCCTCAAAGCACGGAAATTGCAGGCCGAGCGCCTTGAGCAGATCACAGGCATGCGGTTGGGGGGCGATATCGCCTACAGCTACGGGCCCGAGCTGGACAAGATGGTAGCCGACGGCAAGGTAACCCAACAGAAAGTCACCGACGTGAAACAGAATTTCGGCAAGCTGCTGCGCGATCGGATCGACCTCTATCCGCAAGAGCTTCGGGTCGGTCTGGCTGAGCTACAAAGCCAGCTCGATCCCGCCAGCGCGGCACTCATCACCCACAGTCAGACCCCTTTTCTGCGCAACGACAGCTTCGTGATGTTCCCGCGCAAGATGCCGGATTCGGCCAAACTGCGGGATCAGTTCAATCAGCAGTTGCAGCAGGCCATCGCCAGCGGGCGTTATCAGCGCTACTTCGAGCGACTGGCCCGGGGTGAATATTGACCTTGGCGAGGCAAAAACAGAGGGGATAAAACAACGGTGGCGGCCCTTTGTGGCCGCCACCGTCGTGATGCTTGTCAGCTGCTGGCATTAGCCGCTGATGCCCACCTCCAGCTTGAACGGCGTCTTGGCCTTGCTGCTCTCGGCCGCCCCCATCTGGTAGACCCGAATGGTATAAGTGCCCTTGGCGGGCAGGGTCGCCTCAAAGTTGTTCCCTTCGGTGGAGCCGATAAAGATCGCCTCCCCCTTGCTGCCTGGCGGCAAAATATTGAAGTAGGGCTTGCCGGTCAGGATCACCACCATGCTCTGGCCCTTGTTGGCCGTCAGCTTGTAATCGAGGGTCTGGCTGCCCTGAATAGTGCCGTTGATGGTCGCCCCGGACTCCCCCTTCTTGAACTGCACCTGCTGGGTCTTGATCCCGTCAGCCGCCTGCACTGACCAGGCCGAGAGCCCACCCAGCAACCCGATCGACCACACCGCTGCCAATAACGCTTTGTTCATCTTCAAACGCCCCTCCGTTGAAACCATGCCCGTTTACCGTTGCACGCTTACTATTGCACATGTTTCGTACACCGCTGGCGCACAAAACCCGTTTGAATCACTTCCCCCCTTATTTGTAACCCGATCAGGGGACGACCCACTATGCTGAAGATTAGGCCCATAGCAACGGAACTGCACTGCGGTATGCCAAACAGCAACACCATGAGCAACATACTGATCGTCGATGACATGGCCTCCAACCGCTACATCCTGCGCAGCCTGCTCGAAGAGGCCGGTTATCAGGTTCGCGAAGCGACAGATGGCCAGCAGGCCGTGGATGCCGCAGCGCAGGTCACACCCGATCTGATCCTGATGGACATCAATATGCCGGTGATGGATGGCTACGAAGCGTGTCGGCGGATCCAGCAACAACAGGGACAATGGACACTACCCATCATCTTTATCAGTTCAAACAGCGAGGTCAGCGCCCTTGAACAAGCCTTTCAGGCCGGTGGCTGTGACTATGTTTCCAAGCCATTTCATCAGCTCGAAGTGCTGGCCCGGGTGCAAAACCAGCTGCGCCTCAAGGAGCTGGGGCGCCAGCAAGCCAGAGTGCAGCTCTACCAAAGCCTGTTTCAGCTCACCGCCGGGATTGCCCATGAGATCAATACCCCGCTGGGGGTCGGCATTACCGCCTCAAGCCTGATCCAGGGCGCTGGCGACCTGCTGGCCAACGCGGTGAAAAGCGGCGTGCTGGGCCAGCGACTGCTCCATCAGCAGCTTACCGATATCAAGGAGGGCACCGAACTGGTTGAATCCAGCCTGCGCCGGGTTGCACTGCTGATCACCCGTTTCAAGGAGCTTACCCGGGATCAGACCGAACTGGATGCCAATACCTTTTCGGTGCAGGAGAGTGTGCAGAAGCTGCTGCTGGCCTTCTCCCCCGAACTGCAGATTGCCAAGGTCAGTTACCATCTGGACGGCAACAAGGTCATCCTGACCGCCCCCGAATCGCTGTTTCTGGATCTGATCCAGGAGTTGATCAAAAACAGTCTGGATCACGCCTTTCAGGGCATCGGGGAACACAGTTTCACCATCCATATCGGGCAGCATGAAGGCTCACTACTGCTCACTTACAAGGATTCTGGCCCCGGCATGCCCGCCGACAAGTTGCCACGGCTGTTTGAACCCTTTTTCACTACCCTGCGTGGCAACGCCAATCACTGCGGATTGAGCGCCTGCCGGATCCACAATCTGGTCGAGAACAACCTGCACGGCTCGGTCAATGTCACCAGCCCACCGGGTGAAGGGCTCTGCTACAAGATCCACCTCCCGCTCAAACCGGTGAGCTGACACACCAAACAGAGAGGATGAAACAACAGAAGGGGCGCCGCAGCGCCCCTTCCCTTTATGTGTTCCGTGCCAGACGGTCAGCTTGATTTACCCGCCTTGGGCTCATCGAGGGTGTGTTTTACCTCTTCATACCAGAGGTCGTGGTGCTCCTTGGCCCAGGTCTCATCCACCTCGCCGGTCACCATTCCCTCCAGCGCCCCTTCCAGCTGGAACAGGCCCATGTAGATATGGAAGATGAAGCCGCAGATGAGGATCAGCGCCCCCACGATATGGATAAAGCTGGCCCACTCCATCTGGCGACGCAGCTGGCCGAAGATGGGGAAGTCGAGGAACAGCCCGGTCGCCACCACGATGCCGCCAAACCAGATCAGCAGCCAGAAGATCGCCTTCTCGCCGCCGTTGGAGAAGCCCGCCGAGGGGTGACTCCCCTTGTGGGGCCCCAGCATGCCGCCCGCCTTCATGAACCACTTCACATCCACCATGTTGACGATGTTGTGGCGGAACCACTTGATGAGCACCCCCATCAGGCAGAGGAAGAACAGCGGCCCCACGTAGTTGTGGAACACCTTGGCGAACCAGATCCAGTTCTCCCACACCCCGAGGCTCACCACCGGCTTGATGAAGTGCTTGCCGTAGATGATGGCCAGCCCTGAGCCAGAGAGGGTCAGAAACATGCCCGCCGTGGTCCAGTGCAGCGCCCGATCCAGCCGACTCCAGCGCTTGAGCTTGCGCCCGGTGCGCGGCTTGGAGAGTTTGGTCGGCCCCACCGCCCAGTACATCAGACCGCACATGGCAAGGGATCCGAAGATGGCGATGGCACCGAGCGGCGACACCCACTTGGTCTTTACCTCGAACCAGAGCTGGCCCGGCACCGAGATCAGCACCCCGTGTTCCGGCGAGCGGGAGGTGGTCACCCCCTCCTGCCCATCCTTCACCGCCCGCCAGTAGTCGGCGCCGGCAAAGCCGACCGTCTCCTTCTGCGCATCGGCGAAGCCGGGCGCGCTGAACAGCAGCAAGGCCGTCAGCAGCGCTGTCAGCCAGTGTCTCATTGGCCATCCTCCTGCTTGCCAAGCTTGAGCCCCTTGCCTCTGCCATCGTGAGGTTTGCTGGCATCGCGATAGAGCGCCTTATCATCCTCACCCCAACCCGCATGAGGGGCGCCGCGATAGGCGACCCGCTCGCGGAAGATGTCGGAGATCACCTGCGCATCCCCTGCCAGCAGCGCCTTGGTGGAGCAGAGCTCGGCGCACATGGGCAGCTTGCCCTCGGCGATGCGGTTGGCACCGTACTTCTGGCGCTCCGCCTCGCTGTGATCCTCTTCCGGGCCGCCGGCGCAGAAGGTGCACTTGTCCATCTTGCCCCGATCGCCAAAAGCGGCCGTCTTCGGGAACTGGGGCGCCCCGAACGGGCAGGCAAATAGGCAGTAGCCGCAACCGATGCAGAGATCCTTGTTGTGCAGCACGATGCCGTCGTCGGTGTGATAGAAGCAGTCGGCCGGGCAGACCGCCATGCAGGGGGCGTCGGTGCAGTGCATGCAGGCAACCGAGATGGAGGTCTCACCCGGCAGGCCGTCGTTGAGGGTCACCACCCGGCGGCGCTGGATGCCCCACTCCAGGGCATCGTCGTTCTCGTTCTTGCACGCCGTCACACAGCCGTTGCACTCGATGCAGCGCTTGGTGTCACACATGAATTTCATTCTGGCCATGAGATCAGGCTCCTACTTTGCGAAAACGGCACAGGGTGACCTTGGTCTCCTGCATCTGGGTGACCGGGTCATAACCATAGGTGGTGACTATGTTGACCGACTCCCCCAGCACATAGGGGTCAGACCCTTCCGGATATTTGGATCGCAGATCCTTGCCCTCGAAGTGGCCGCCGAAGTGGAACGGCATAAAGGCGAGCCCCGGCTTGACCCGCGGGGTCACCAGCGCCTTCACCTTGACCCTGCCCCCTTCCGGCCCCTCGACCCACACATCCTGACCGTCGCGCACGCCGACATCGTTGGCATCCGCCGGGTTCATCTCGACGAACATCTCCTGCTGCAGCTCGGCCAGCCAGGGGTTGGAGCGGGTCTCGTCACCGCCCCCCTCGTACTCCACCAGACGGCCGGAGGTGAGGATGATCGGGAACTCCTTGCTGACATCCTTCTCCTGCACCGAGGCGTACTGGGTCGGCAGGCGCCACAGGCTCTTGGAGTCTGGCCAGGTGGCGTAGTCGGCCAGCAGATCCCGGCGCGGGGTATAGAGCGGCTCGCGGTGCTTAGGCACCTGATCCGGGAAGGTCCACACTACGCAGCGCGCCTTGGCGTTACCGTAGGGAACGAAGCCGTGTTTGATAGCCACCCGCTGGATACCGCCGGAGAGGTCAGTCTTCCAGTTCTTGCCCTCGGCCTCCTTCTTCTCGGCCTCGGTCAGCTCATCCCACCAACCGAGCTGCTTCATCAGGTCGGCAGTGATCTCGGGATAGCCATCCTCTACCTCGCTCCCTTTCGGCCAGGAGTCTTCGGCGAGCAGTGACACGCCCTGATACTCGATGCCGAAACGGGCGCGGAAACCGCCGCCCCCTTCCGACACCGGAATGCTGGTGTCGTAGAGGATGTGGCTGCCGGGGTGTTTCATCTCCGGGGTGCCCCAGCAGGGCCACGGCAGACCATACACTTCGCCGCTGACCGGGCCGCCCTCGGCCTTTAGGTTGGTCTTGTGGAAGGTGTGCCAGTTCTGCTGGTGCGCCTTGAGCCGCTCCGGGCTCTGACCGGTGTAGCCCACGCTCCACATGCCGCGGTTGTATTCGCGGGTGATGTCTTCCAGCAGTGGCTGGTTGTTCTCCACCTTGATGTGCTTGAACAGCTGGTCAGCAAAGCCGAGCTTCTTGCTCAGGAGATACATGATCTCGTGATCGACCTTGGATTCGAACAGGGGCTCGATCACCTTGTCGCGCCACTGCATGGAGCGGTTGGTGGCGGTGACGGAACCATAGGTCTCGAACTGGGTGGTGGCCGGCAGCAGGTAGACGCCGTCGGTACGATCGTTCATCACAGAGGCGACGGTGGGATACGGGTCGACAATCACCATCATGTCGAGCTTTTGCATCGCCTTCTTCATCTCCGGGCCGCGGGTCTGGGAGTTGACCGCATGACCCCAGTAGAACATGGCGCGGATGTTGGAGCCCTGCTCGATCAGATCGGCGTTCTCCAGCACCCCGTCCACCCAGCGGGAGACCGGAATGCCGTTGTTGTTCATCGGCAGCTTGCCGTTGTAGGCCTTGTTGTCAAAACGCGCCTTGATCCACTCGTAATCCACATCCCACACCCGGGCCCAGTGCTTCCAGGAGCCCTCTTCCAGCCCGTAGTAGCCGGGCAGGGAGTCGGAAGTGACGCCAAAGTCGGTGGCGCCCTGCACGTTATCGTGGCCACGGAAGATGTTGGTGCCCGCCCCGCTCTTGCCCACGTTGCCGAGGGCCAGTTCGAGGATGCAGTAAGCGCGGGTGTTGTTGTTGCCGGTGGTGTGCTGGGTACCGCCCATGCACCAGACCACGCAGCCGGGGCGATTGTCGGCCAGCAGCTTGGCGGCATCGTGCACTTGCTGTTCGTTAAGGCCGGTTACCCGCTCCACTTCCGCCGGGGTCCAGCGCGCCACCTCTTTTTGCACCTCGTCCATGCCATAGACACGGGTACGGATAAACTCCTTGTCTTCCCAGCCGTTCTTGAAGATGTGCCAGAGCATGCCCCAGATAAAGGCGACGTCGGTGCCCGGACGCAGGGAGAGGTACATGTCCGCCTTGGCAGCGGTGCGGGTGCGGCGCGGGTCGACCACCAGGATCTTGCAGCCGTTGCGCTCTTTCGCCAGCAGGATGTGCTGCATGGCGACCGGATGGGCCTCCGCCGGGTTGGAGCCGATAAACATGATCGACTTGCTGTTGTGCATGTCGTTCAGGCTGTTGGTCATGGCGCCGTAGCCCCAGGTGTTGGCGACGCCAGCGACCGTGGTGGAGTGGCAGATGCGCGCCTGGTGATCCACGTTGTTGGTGCCCCACAGGGACGCCATCTTGCGAAACAGGTAGGCCTGCTCGTTGGAGTGCTTGGCCGAGCCGAGCCAGTAGACGCTGTCGGGGCCGGACTCCTTGCGCAGCCGCAGCACTTCATTGCCCACCTCTTCGATGGCCTGATCCCAGCTGATGCGCTGCCACTTGCCGCTCACCAGCTTCATCGGGTACTTGAGGCGACGCTCACCGTGGCCGTGCTCGCGCAGGGCCGCCCCCTTGGCGCAGTGACCGCCGAGGTTGAAGGGGTGATCAAACGCTGGCTCCTGACCGGTCCAGACGCCGTTCTGCACCTCGGCATAGACGCCGCAGCCCACCGAACAGTGGGAGCAGATGGTGCGCTTCACCTCGACCGGCACCTCGGCGGCCACGGTTTTGGCCTCGGCCCGCTGCATCATGGCAGGGGCCAGCCAACCGGCGGCCACGGCGCCACCGGCCACCAGACCCGAGTTGACCATAAAGGCGCGACGGGTCAGCCCCTGACCGCGAATGGCCTCATTGCCCTGCTCGCCCGCCTGGGGCTGCTCGGCACGTTTTGTCAGTTTCATGAGTTCTCCTTCACTGATCCGGCTCAGTCGGTGCCGCGCAGGGTGCGATAAAAGTCGTGAACGTGGGGGGTCTCCCGATAGCCCTTGTCAGGCTCGGTGTCGTGGGTCAGCACCTCTTTGCCCACCACCCGACCGGTGGCACCGGCCAGCACGCCTATGGTGGCGACCACGCCAACTCCCTTGATCAGATTGCGGCGGGACGGGTCTTTCAGCTTTTCATCGCTCATTCTTGTGACCTCTGTTTTTGTAATGTCCGGCGCCTGCGCGCCAGCTTCGCGTCCAATGGGATATCTCGTCTGCTCGTTTTGTTATGCGCAGCTCTTGTTATGCACAGCTCTTGTTGTGCACAGACAGGGGCGTTCAGCCCTTCACCACACAGGCGCCAAACGGCAGGCGCAATTCGTTTTCCAGCGTGAAGAAATCTTCGGCCAGCGCACCGACCGCCCGGTAGAAGCTGCCCCCTTTCGCCTGTTGCTGATCGCGGCAGCAGGCCAGTACCCAAGGGGCAAGGTGGCGCTCATAGAAGCGGTTGCGCTCCGGGTGTTGCTCGCCAATCAGTACCGCCATCACCTCACACAGGGCGGCGAGATGATCTTCCGGCTCGCACACTCCGCTCTGGCGCTCGAAACCGAGGGACTGCAGATCTGCGCGCAGCACCGCCAGCGGCAGCTCCATCAATGAGCCGGTGAGATACCAAGAGGCAAACGGCACGATCTCCCCGCGCCCCAGCCCGATAAAGAGATCCTGATACTCCTCGGCAAGCTCGTTTTCGTGGTGGCTGCTGGCCGCCAGCTGCACCAGCCCCAACCCTCTGGCAAAGGGGCCCGGCATAGCCTGTAACCCTTGCAGCCAGGCGAGCTGTTCGCCACGGGGGGCTGCACGCCAGAGGCTTGCCAGCAGGGCGTAGAGATCGGCGCTGCTCTGTTCCAGTTCGGTCATGGTCAGTTCGCCAGCCTTTTCGTTATGTTGTTCACTCATCACTGGCCCCTCACACCTTGAGCTGGGAGACGGGATCCGCCGCCAGCGCTGCAAACACATCCTTGACCCGGCAGTCCTCGCACATCAGCAACCGCTGGGCGGCCTCGTTCTGGAAGTGGGAGTGACCGGCCAGTTTTTGCTGGATGCGGCGGATCATCGAGGCGGGCGCGAACGGCTTGGAGCAGCGAATGCAGCAGGCAGCCTCTTCGGCCTTGAGGCTCTGCACGGCGCGGCGCGCCTCGGGCACCGGTTGCAGGCGGGGCACCAGCACGATGGCCTGCTCGGGGCACGCCTTTTCGCACATGCCGCACTGGATGCAATCCTGCTCGATAAAGTTGAGGCCGGGCGTGTGCCCCACCGCATGCAGAGCGCGGCTCGGGCAGACCGCCACGCAGCCCATGCAGAGGGTGCAGTCAGCTTCTTTCAATTCAACGCTGCCGTAAGGGGCGCCGTGGGGCACTGCCAGCGGCTCGCGGCTCCCCTCATTGGCCTGCCAGAGGGCATCGAAGGCGGCAAACAGATTTTCCCGTTTGTCCCCTTTCAGCGGCTTCTCCAGCAGGGCAACGGCTGGCTCACTGGAGATCGGCTTATCTTGTTCGGCATCCGGGTTAAGCAGGGCGATGCGATCTGCTGTGAGATCCGCGCCCGCCAGCAGCACGGCGGCGCTCGCCAGCTCCCGCTCAACCAGCGCACGGACGCTTTCGGGAGCATCGTCACCGAGCGCAATGCGCAACGCGCTGGCGCCATAGGCGAGTGCGGCGAACCAGCTCTCGATGCCTAAACTCGCGCTCTCCTCCACCCAGACTGGCAGCCAGTTGGCAGGTAGGCGGGTGAGTTCGGTTTCCACCCATTCACGCTCGTTTTCACCGGCGATCAGCAGTAGCGGCGCGTCGCCCCCTGCCTCCCGATAATGCTTGAGTAACCGGAACAGATAGTCGCCGCTGGTGTTGGCATCGGGCTGGTGATAGGCAATCGCCCCGGTCGGACAGGCCGAGGCGCAGCTGCCGAAGCCCTGACAGAGATGGGGATCGATCTGGATGCGCCCATTGATGGGCTTGAGGGCATCGGTCGGGCAGACATCGAGGCAGCGGCTGCAACCGGGCACGCCGCGGGCGGTAAAGGCGCAGGCCTCGGGGTCGAGGCGAAAATAGCGCGGCTTGTCGAAGATACCGGTCAGCGCACAGAGCTCGGCAAGCCCTTCAGCCAGCCCATCGTCATCAACCAGATACAGATAGCCGACCGGCGGGCGCTCCAGCGCAAAGAGCGGGGCGCGGCCCAGATCGGCCACCAGATCAAAGCGCGGTTCGCGTGGCTGTTCACTGACAGCAGCCGCTTGTTGTGGAAAGCCTTGTTGTGGGAAGCAAAGCGCCGCCAGATTAACCCGCTCACCCTGACCATTGAGGCCGGTGAGCTGGAACTGCCCCAGATACCCTGTCAGGCCCGGTTCGCGCAGGGTCAGGGCCGCGAGGGATGCGGTAGCATCAAAAATGGTCTCGAGATCGGTCGCCTCGGCATCGTGGACCGCTTCGCTCACCAGCAGAGTGGGCTTTACCCCAGCTGGCAGCAGGCTGGCTGCGCGGCGAATGCGATCTTCCGGGCCGACCAGCAGCAGGCGCCCCTGACTCTGGTAAGAGACAGTGGCCGGGATCAGGTTGTCGGTCTTGACCGTATGCTGCAGGGCATAGGCGCGAGCGTTATGCGCGGCCGCCCTCGCCCCGTGGGCCAGATTTGGCAATGTTTGTTCAGTGCTCACATACACTCCTGCGCGCACCACCTCATGGGATGGGCGCTTGTTGGTAAGCCGAGAGAGCAAGAGGCGAGCCAACTCCCCCGGAAAAAAAGTGACTGACAGGGAGTCAGGATCCTGAGGGTTCCATTCCCCCACCTTTGGTTGGGACATTTTGTCCACAAGAGGAAACCAAAATGTCCCGATCGTCGGTGTGGGTTTGAGAATGGTTATCAGCCAGCCCTTGCGGCTCGGCGGCAGGTTCGCTGACAACAGCAAGCGGTTCAGCGGATCCGCTGGCCGGATTGGCCGATTCGCTCTCCGGGGCGGTCACCTGATCCACCAGCCAGTTGCGCAGCCCGGCGGTCAGGGCCGCGGGCAGCAATTCGGGCTGGCTGAAATCCTGGGTGTAGTCGTCGAGCCCATCCGGCTTGTGGCTGCGAAACATGGCGCGCAGCGCCTCCCTGTCGGGGAGTTTGGCCTTGCCCGGCTGGGCCGTTTTTAGCGGCGGTTCGCCACTCTCGGCCCCCTCAACGGCAAGGGGTTCACTGCTCCCCTTGTCAGTGCTGACTACGGGGCTATCCAGCGGGGTATCTGAGATTTCACCTTCGCCACTGCCTTCGGTTGGCGCGGCCACAACCTCGGGAATGGCCTCGTCCCTCGGCTGCAATGCCTGATGCTTGCGCGCCTCGCTCTTGCGAGACGACCAGCGTTTGAGGAACTCACTCATGGGCGCTGTTTCCGGCCTTGTTTCCGGCACTGACTCCGGCGTCGCTGCCACGCTCGCGACCATCGGTGCCGGTGGCCTTGACGGCGCCGCAGCTGGCTTGATCCTGGCTATCGACACCGAGCTGATCCTGCGCCCGCCCCTTGCCCTTCTTGCCCTTGCGACGGGCCTCCAGCAGCTCGCCGTGGCGGCCGATAAAGGCCTCCACCCAGGCTTGCAGCGCTTCGGGCAGCGGGCAGGAGAGCACCTGCCGCTCGCCATCCATATAGGCGGCGGCCACGGTCTGACTCAGGGTCAGGCCATCTGCCACAAAGCCACTGTCCACGCGGCTTCCGGTCACAAAGAGGCGGGGCGAACCGGAGCTTAAATTGAAGCGATAATCCCCCCGCTCATCGCGAAACAGGGTAAGGGGCAAGGCACCGGTCGCCTCAGGTTCGGCGGGGTGGAGCGCCGCAATCTCGAAACGGCGGCTCTGCCAGCGGCCAACCTGGCTGTCGATGGCCTTTAACTCCAGCTGCAGCCAGCGCTGCGGCGGCAAGGGTTTGGTTGTGTCTTGCACTGTCACGGCTCCCATCAGAAGGTCTCTGCCGGGCCGCCCTCCCCTGTGATTCGTCCCTGTCGGGGCGGATCAAGGCGGGACATTCAGGGCGGCCACGGCCATCAATGGGATAAGACTTAGCAAGAGTGGGGCCACAATTATTTATACTGCCCCAACAAAATAAGAATAAAAATAGGCATATTTGTGATCTTTTTTTTACGGAAATGACATAGAAATCACAGTACCAGCAATGTACTTTTCAAACCATTGGATAGACTGATACATACATGGCAGTAATCTATGCCATGAAAAAATCAATGTCAGTGAGGTGTGATATGAAATATCAAGACATTCGTAGTCAATTAAAAACCGGTGATATATTACTATTTTCAGGAAAAGGAGGGATTTCTGATGGAATAAAATTTTTCACTCTAAGCAACTGGTCTCATGTTGGTATGGTTTATCGTTTTGATGACCCATTAGACCCTTTGGGATCTATATTTTGTTGGGAGTCGACAACCCTTAGCGATATATCTGATGCCGATACAGGAAAACTCACAAAAGGTGTTCAACGGGTTGAGCTATCCGAACGTTTAGAAAAGTGTTTTGCAAAAGGCTATCAGATTAGCATCAGACAACTGTCCAAGCCATTAACCATAGATATGATCACTAGGTTAAATGCTTTTCGACATGAAGTAAGTGGACGTCCCTATGAAAAAAGCAAGATAGAGCTTATAAAATCAGCCTACGATGGGATTTTTGGAAAAAATAATGAAGATTTAAGTTCACTCTTCTGTAGCGAACTAGTGGCGGAAGCCTATCAACATATGGGATTACTTTCAGAATCAAGATCCTCCAATGAATTTACTCCTAAAGATTTTTCATCAGAAAAAACATTACCCCTTGAGCTTGGGTATACGCTTCAAAATGAAACAACTATAAGCGACCTCTAATATTAGATGGATATTGGTCTGCGACGTTTGTTGTGCAGACCTAAAAATAATGGAGTCGTACACTATTTGCACGGAAATTACCATTCCAAATAATTGAAGGCATGATAACTCAATCCACTTTTCTCTAGTTAAGTAAAGAAAAACCAATTCTCCCACATCCCAATCCAGCTTAATGTTGGCAATAACCGAGTAACAAGATGATTGCCAACATCAACAAGATCATTCGGTAAACGTTGGGCTTTACTACGTTCAGCACCAACCTACGATTTAGCCCAACACACGAGATATTTTGATGAAATATGCAAGCACTCCAAATGGTATAAACAGCCATATCGTCGTGCCTGCAAGGCCAAATACAATCTCAGACCAATAAGCTAATTCTTCTTTTGGGGTTCTTGGAAAGAGCTCCATATCAATAATGTTTCTATAGGAAAGAGCAAAAGCAGAACCTCCTGGCAGGCTCTTTATTTGCAAGGTTCTAATTAGGAATAATGCTATCAAAATATAGAGATTGGCTATTGCCAACCCGCTAAATGTTGAATAATCATGAAATATCTCTCTGGCTATAAAAGTACTTTCGATCACCGCACGCCAAGGCCTAGACAATGCAGGAAGCAATACGTTCACGAAACCAATCGTCACGAAGAGTAATTGCAAAATATAAGATTTATTCGCCAACCATGTAGCAACCATCTCGTGATACTTTCTTCTTGCAAGAACCGATGGGTCAGCAGAACCTAGTGGCTCTGCAATACCATGAATTTTCCGAAGTCGATCTTTAGGCAAAACCATTAATTTCTCTCCTTCACAAAATGCATAGGTATTCCCTACTGCACCATATTAACCACGTCATCTACCTGTAATGGAAGTTGATTCGAATCGCAAACTGTATTTGAACCTATTCAACCCCGTAGAAAGAGAGTCTCGCCCAAAGTAATCTGGAACAAAACTTGCTGTATCCCTCCCCTTAGATCCCGGCAACCGGTCGCGAGGGGCCCATGACACCGACCTTTATCAAAAGCAATGCAGCAGCCCAGCTCACTATGGCCGTCGAGGTGATGGATGAACAGGGACAGCTGCAAACCCGCCAAATCGCCTGTGAGCGGCCACTGACGGTCTACCTCAACTGGAAGGAGATCGTAACCCTGATGACGCTGGGGGCCCGCCCCGAGGCGCTGGTACTGGGTTATCTCAAAAATCAGGGCTTTATCGAGGATATTGCGGCCATCGAGTCGGTGATTGTCGACTGGGAGAGCGAGGCCGCCGCCGTAGTGAGCAGCCAGCAGGCCGCCGATCTCGACAAATCCCTGGAGAAGAAGACGGTCACCTCCGGCTGCGGTCAGGGCACCATGTATGGCAGCGTGATGAAGAAGCTCGAAGGGGTGGTCTTGGCGGCGCCCGAGCTTAAACAGAGCACCCTCTACGCCCTGCTCAAGGCGCTGTCGGCCCATAACGAAACCTACAAGATGGCAGGTGCCGTGCATGGCTGCGCCATCTGCCGTGGCAGTGAAATTCTCTCCTTTGTCGAGGATGTGGGGCGCCACAATGCGGTGGATACCCTGGCGGGCGAGCTCTGGATGCGCGGCGAGAGCGGCCACGACAAGATCTTCTACACCACCGGGCGGCTCACTTCGGAGATGGTGATCAAGGTGGCGCAGATGGGCATTCCGGTGCTGTTTTCGCGCTCCGGCGTCACCCAGATGGGGCTGGATCTGGCCCGCCAGCTCGGCATCACCATGATTGCCCGCGCCAAGGGGCGCCACTTCGAGGTATTCAGCGGCCACGACCATATCGTGCTGGACGAGAAGCCGCCGGTGCTGGCGCCCAGTCTGGCCGGTCGCGGGATGCGGGACTAGGCAATGAACGAGTTGATGAGTGCCGAACCGATAGCTCTGTATCTCGATCAGACCAGCCAGAGGGTCAAACACAAGCCATGAACGAGTTTATGAATGTGAAGCAGGTGGCGGAATACCTCGATCTTAACGAGAAGAAGGTCTACCAGCTCGCCAACGAGGCGCGCATCCCCGCCACCAAGGCGACCGGCAAGTGGCTGTTTCCGCGATCCCTGCTCGATCGCTGGCTGCTTGGCAGCTGCCATGAGGGGGTGATGAACGACCGGCTGCTGCTGGCAGGCTCGGACGACGTGCTGCTCCACTACGCCAGCAGTCGCTTGGCTCAGCAGCTCGGCACACAGGCACTGGTGGGCTACACCCCATGCGGCACCCGTCAGGGGCTGGCGATGCTGGCACGCGGCCATGTGGATCTCTGCGCCATCCACTGGGGGCAGGCCGAGGAGGCCCACCTGCGCCATCCTGCGCTGGTGCAGCAGTATCAGGGCCACCGACAATGGGTGATCGTTCATGGATTTAGGCGGGTGCAGGGGCTGGTGCTGCGCCAGGGGTTGCAACCCAAAGAGGCGAAAGAAGCGCTCGACTGGCGCTGGGCCATGCGTCAGGAGGGGGCTGGCAGCCAGCGTGCCCTGCAGGAGTGGCTGCAAACGCAGGGGGAGTCGCTGACCCGGCTGGAGTGCACCCTCGAGGTCAACAGCGAGCGGGAGCTGGCCGCCGCCATCAGCCGTGGCGATGCCGACGTCGGGCCCGGTGCCCAGAGCACCGCCACCGAATTTGGCCTCGGCTTTATGCCGCTGTCACAGGAGTGCTTCGATCTGGTGATGCCGCAAGGGGTCTTCTTTCGCACCCTGCTGCAACAGCTGATCGGCTGGCTGCAATCCCCCGAGGGGCGCGAGCTGGCGGCCCGCCTCGGCGGCTATGACCTGACCCAGAGCGGCAAGCTGGTGTGGAGCCCGCAGTAAATAACCACTCACCCACCGACAAAACAGCCCGCCAACCATGTTGACGGGCTGTTTTTATAACGGGCCTTTTTATAACAAGATTAATCGCCTGTCTCACGCCCCTCGGCATTGAGCGCAATGCGCCACCCTTCCAGTTTCGCAGGCTCGCTGCCGCTGGGCAGCAGGGCATGACTACGCAGCCGCACGGTAAAGCAGCTCCCCTGCCCCGGGGTAGAGTCCACCAAGAGCTCGCCGCCCCAGCGGCTGATGATACGGTGACTCAGGGCCAGCCCCAGCCCGGTGCCGGTAGCGCGGGTGGTGAAGAAGGGATCGAAGATCTTGTCGATAATCGCCGCCTCGATGCCGCTGCCGTTGTCGATCACCCGCACCTCGGCCCCGCGCAGCTGACCCAGTTCATCGACCCAGTCGCGGCTCTCGACCCGGATCTCCCCCTGCTCCCCCAGCGCGTGGCTGGCGTTGACCAAGAGGTTGATCAGCACCTGCAACAACTGCTGGCGGTCCGCCTCGATGGGCTGCTGCGCCTTGAGATCGGCCACCAGCTCGACCTGCTGCTGACGTAGGGCGGAGCGCACCAGTGTCAGGCTCTCCTCGATGATGGGATTGAGGTGCTGCCACACCGGCGCCGTCTCGTAGTCGCCGGGGCGGGAGTATTGCAGCAGGCTGCGGGTGATGGCACGAATGCGCTCGATCTGGGCCAGCACCAGCGCCAGCTCCTCGCTGACCGGCTCGGCCGCCTCCCCCAGCTCCAGCTTCATCAGCTCCACATTACCGAGGATCACCGCTAGCGGGTTATTGATCTCATGGGCCACCCCGGCCGACAACTCGCCAAGGGCCGCCAGCTTCTCGCTGATGAGCAGCTGCTGGCGCGCCTCGGTCAGCATATGGATATGATCTTCAAGTTCGGCGGTCTTCTGCTCGAGGCTTTGGGTACGCTCGGCCACCTTCTGCTCCAGCTCGTCGGCGCTGCGGGCCATCTGCTGCTGGTGCGCCTCCTGCCTGTCCAGCATGGCGTCGAACTGGCGACCAAGCTGGGCCAGCTCGTGATCGGGGTCGAGGGCCAGCGGGCCGATGCGGGCCGGTTGACCCGCCTGCACCTGCCGCACCACCTTGTGCATCCGCTCGATGGGGGTGAACAGATCCCGCGCGCCGCGATAGACCAGCAGGCCGGAGAGCAACAACAGCAGCACCACGCCGGAGCCCAGCTCCACCAGATTGGTGAGATAGGTGCGGATGATGGGCCACTCGAGAAAGCCCACATAGAGCATGCCGATCCGCTCGCCGTTCGCCCCCAGCAGTGGCTCGTAGCCCGACACATACCAGGCATCCTGCACGAAGGCGCGATCGATCCACATCTCCCCCCGCCCCAGCACCTGCTCGCGCACTGGCGGCGAGACCCGAGTGCCTACCGCCCGCCCAATCTGGCGACTGCTGCTGACCGGCACGTTGGTGCTCACCCGCAGATCGTCGAGAAACAGGGTGACGGTGCCAACGCTGCCATCCGGCAGGGTGTTTTTGGCAAACACCTGCCCCTTGAGCTCATCCACCAGCCGGGTGCTGCCGTTGACAAGCTCGCCCCCCTCCAGCACGGCCCAAAGCGACCCGTCGCGGCCCATCACCGGAGCCAGAGAGAGGCTGATCAGCCCCCGGTTTTCCACCGCCCTGGTGCCATCCCGTTGCCACAGCACAGCCCGCTTGGCCAACTGCGGGGAGAGGGCGCGCATCTCCTGCTGCGACCAGACCACGAAGTGGCTGACGCTGCGTCCGGCCGTGAGGGCGGCGCGCTCCTGCGCCGTCAGCTGATCCAGCGCGGGGCCACGGCGCAAGCGCAGAAAATCGAGGCCATAGTTGGCCGCCAGCGGCATCACCCAATCCTGCAACTGATCCGGCGATTCCCGCAGCCGCAGCTGAAAGGCCCAGGCATCGCGCAAATGCTCCAGATGCTCGGTCTGGCGCTGCTGCTGCACCGTGATGGCGTGGTGGGCAACCCCGAGATCGCTGCGCACCGTGGTGAGCAGGTTCTGCCAGCTGTAGGTGAGGGTCCAGTAGAGGGTGAGTGCGATCATGCCCACCAGAGTGAGCATGATGGGCACCGAGGTGAGCAGCAGCAGGCGCCAGCGTACTTTTGTGCGCACGCAGCGGGGCAGCAGGGTCAGTTTCATCGGCACGCCATCCGGTTACGGCTCTTCATTCGATGGCCCACTCCTTGAACTTGCGCTCCAGCGTCTTGCGCGCCACCCCCAGCACCCGGGAGGCAGCCGACTTGTTGCCATCATGGCTCGCCACCACTTGCAGGATGTGGGCTTTTTCCACCTCGGCCAGCGGCCACGCCAGCGGATAACCTTCCTCGCTCGCCCCCTTTTCGGCAGGCTTGCTGCTCTGCCAGTAATCCGCCGGCGGCTTGCCCAACAGCAGGCAGCGTTCGATGAGGTTGCGCAGCTCGCGCACGTTGCCGGGCCAGGGGTAAGCCTGCATCGCCACCACATCCTCGTGGGTCCAGCTCAACGAGCCCATCCCCATCTCGGCGGTGAGCTGGCGGGTGAAGTGGTGTACCAGCGCGGGGATGTCATCGATCCGATCCCGCAGCGGGGCCACCGGCAGCGCCACCACGTTGAGGCGATAGAAGAGGTCTTCGCGAAAGCGGCCCGCCTCCACCTCGGCCTTGAGGTTGCGGTTGGTGGCGGCGACGATGCGCACATCCACCGCCAGCTCGCGCTCGGCACCCACCGGGCGGATGGCCTTCTGCTCCAGCGCCCGCAGCAGGGACGATTGCATGGCCAGCGGCATCTCGCCGATCTCGTCGAGGAATAGCGTCCCCTGATGGGCGACCCGAAACAGGCCGTCACGTCCCTTGCGGGCGCCGGTAAAGGCCCCCTGTACGTGACCGAACAGCTCGCTTTCGAGCAGCTCGGGCGCGATGGCGGCGCAGTTGAGCGGCACAAAGGCCCCCATCCGACCGGAGAGTTGATGCAGGGCGCGGGCCACCAGCTCCTTGCCGGTGCCGGACTCCCCCTCCACCAGCACGGCGGCGTTGGAGGGGGCAACCCGGGCGATGAGGGTCTTGAGCTCGCGGGTCTTGGCACTGTCGCCAATCAGGGTGGGCGGGAACAGCTTGCTCACCTCCCGGCGCAGCAGCAGGTTCTCCCGCTCCATCTGGCGGCGCTCGATGACTCTGTCCACCGCCTGTACCATCTGATCGAGATTGAAGGGCTTGAGGATAAAGTCGCTGGCACCGAGGCGCAGCGCCTTGAGGGCCGTCTCCATATCGCCAAAACCGGTCATAAAGATGATGTCGCTGCGGCGGGTGGCGGGGTCGATGGCTTCGTGCCACTCGATGCCGGAGCGCCCCGGCAGCCGGATGTCGGCGATGATCAGGTCGAAGTGAAGGCGGCAGCGCAGGGCTTCCGCCTCCTCCACGCTGGCGGCAGTCTCAATCTGGGCGAAGCGCTTGGCCAGCGCCTTGGCCAGAAAGCTGCGCATGCCGGGCTCATCGTCAACGATGAGCAGGGAGAGGGCAGACCAGCGGCTGGCAGGTGCAGTCATGAAAAAAGTACCTCGGATGCACGTAAGGTCGGAGAATGTCCCGATAACCGGAACCTTAGTGGGACATTTTGTCCTTACCGTATCAAAAGCACCAACACCAATTATTAAAAGCGATAACAAGCTCACCTAATTGATTTTAATAAGCTTCTGTTTTTAAACGGCAAACCGTGAATGCAGCGACAAAGGAACAGTTTGGCACCTTGCTTGCTTACTCTTGCCCTCCTCTCATCGTTCATGAAAAGTTGCATCAAGATGACGATTAAAACCAACCTCAAACGTTTTGCCCTCTCCCTCGCGGCCAGCCTGCTGATCGCCGGGGCCGCCCATGCCGAAGCAGCCAAGGCGCCAATCCGCCTCGCCACCACCACCAGCACCGAGCAGTCCGGTCTGCTGGGCTGGCTGCTGCCCCAGTTCACCAAGGAGACCGGTTATCCGGTGCAGGTGATGGCGGCCGGCACCGGCCAAAGCCTGAAGATGGGCGAAAATGGCGACGCGGATCTGGTGATGACCCACGCCCCCTCTGCCGAGAAGACGTTTGTCGAGGCGGGCTTTGGCATCGAGCCGGTGCACCTGATGTACAACGACTTCGTTATCGTCGGCCCGGCCAAAGATCCGGCGGGTCTGGCCAAGCTGCACGACGCGGCCAAGGGGCTGCAAGCCATCAAGGATCAGGGCCAGACCTTTATCTCCCGCGGTGACGAGTCCGGTACCCACATCAAGGAGAAGACCCTGTGGCAAGCCGCTGACGTCAAACCCGAGTTTGCCGGTTACAAATCCATCGGCCAGGGGATGGGCCCGACCCTGACCATGGCCTCCGAGCTCGGTGCCTACACCCTGACCGACCGCGGCACCTGGCTCGCCTACCAGAGCAAGCTGGATCTCGCCGTACTGCTGGAGGGTGACAAGCGTCTGTTCAACCCCTATCAGGTGATCCTGGTCAACCCCGAGCGTTACCCGGATCTCAACACCGAAGGGGCCCGCACCCTGAAGAACTGGCTGGTCTCCGAGCATGGCCAGACCCTGATCGGCGACTTCAAGGTGGCGGGTCAGGCGCTGTTTGTGGCGGATGCCAACGGGAAATAATGGCAACGCTGACCCCTGCGATGATGTTGATGGCCCTCCCCCGCTTCGCTGAGGGAGGCGTCTGATGCCGACACTGCTCGACACGACCGTATTGACGGCCCTCGCCCTGCACGATGAGAGAGAGGCGTCATGCCTACCTTGATCGATACCACGCTGGCTGCCCTCGCCCTGCTGTTCAGTGGTGACACTGAACTGTGGCAGGTGGTGGGGGTCTCCTTCTCCGTCTCCTGCATCGCCCTGCTGCTGGTGCTGCTGCCCGCCTTGCTGCTGGGCTTTGCGCTGGCCTATCTGCCGCTGCCCGGCCGCTGGCTCTGGCTCTCCTGCATCAATACCCTGCAGTCGGTGCCGACTGTGGTGATTGGCCTGCTGCTCTATATGCTGCTGTCGCGGGCTGGCCCCTTTGGCGACTGGAAGCTGCTCTTTACCCAGCAGGCGATGGTGGTGGGGCAGATGCTGATCGCCTTTCCGGTGATCGCCACCATGGCCCACGCGGCGTTTGTCCAGAGCGATCGGCGCGCCTGGGAGACCGCCCTGACCCTGGGCGTCTCCTGGCCCAAGGCGCTGATCGGCCTGATGCACGAGTGCCGCTTTGGCCTGCTTGCCGCCATCATCGGCGCCTTCAGCCGCATCGTCACCGAGGTGGGCTGCTCCATGATGGTGGGAGGCAATATCCTGCACTTCACCCGCAATATCCCCACCGCCATCGCGCTGGAGACCCAGAAAGGGGCCTTCACCCAGGGGGGGGCGCTCGGCATAGTGCTGCTCACCCTCGCCCTGTTGCTCAACCTGCTGCTCACCGCCTGTCGCGGCCACAGCTATCTGAAGAACTGACCATGCCCCCACTGTGTATCAACAGGAGTACCCCATGGCCCTGACCGCCCAGCAACTCACCATGCGCTTTGGCGAACGCCAGCTGTTCGAGATTGACCGGCTCGCCATCGCACCGGGGGATGCCATCTGGCTGCACGGGGCCAACGGGGTGGGCAAGACCACCCTGCTCAAGATCCTGGCGGGGCTGCTCGCCCCCACCCGCGGCCACACCAATCTGCCGGGGCGCTGGCAACAGCGGCTCAACCGGCTGCTCAAGCGGGATCTGGGGCCGGGTAGGGTTACCTATCTGCACCAGACCCCCTATCTGTTCGATCGCACGGTGCACGACAACGTGGCCTGGGCGCTGGATAAACAGCTCGGCAGCGAGATCCGGGTGTTCGAAGCGCTGCGCCGGGTCGAGCTGGAGGGGCTGGCACGGGAGCACATCAGCATTCTCTCGGGTGGCGAACGGCAACGGCTGGCGATGGCTCGCGCCTGGGCGCTGCAACCGGCCTTTCTGCTGATGGATGAGCCCACCGCCAATCTGGACACACATTCGGTTGCCCTGATGGCCGCATTGGCGCAAGATCTGCGGGAACATGGCAGCGGCCTGGTCGTCATCAGCCACCAGAGCAACGCCCTGACCGACCTGTGCGAGCGGCAATGGATCCTCGCCCGTGGCCAGCTGCAAGAGACGACCCCTTTAAAAATCATCGAGCGACATGACTTCAAGAAGCGAATCTCCCTCTAGACTTTTTCCCGTATCGGCCGTGATCCTGGCAGGAGGCCGCGCCACCAGGATGGGGGGCGAAGACAAGGGATGGGTAGCACTGGCGGGACGCCCTCTTATCGACCACGTTTTGGAACGGCTGCGCCCCCAGGTGGATGAGGTGCTGATCAACGCCAACCGCAGTCAGGCCCGCTATCAGGCGCTGGCCCCGGTCATCCGCGATGACAACAACGACTATCTCGGCCCGCTGGCGGGCATGCAGGCCGGTCTTGCCGCCGCCCGTCACGACTGGGTGCTGTTTGTCCCCTGCGATGGCCCCGCCCTGCCGCTGGATCTGATGAGCCGCTTTCGCGCCGCCCTGACCCCGGATACCGAGCTGGTGGTGGCCCACGATGGCGACTGGTTGCAGCCCGTGGTGGCCCTGCTGCACAAATCCCTGCTCCCCTCCCTCACCGCCGCACTGGCCGAGGGTGAGCGCAAAATCGATATCTGGTTTGCCCGCCACAATATGGCGGTGGTGAGCTTTGCCGATCAGCCGGATGCCTTTATCAATCTCAACAGCCCTGCCGAGCTGGCCGCCTACGAGGCCCGTCTGCTTGCCCCGGCTATCGACCCCCAACAAGGAGTCACTTCATGACCCCGGCCCCCACTCTTCCCCTGCTCGGCTTCGCCGCCTGGAGCGGCACCGGCAAGACCACCTTGCTGGAGCAGTTGATCCCCCTGCTGGTGGATCGCGGCCTGCGTATCGGGGTGCTCAAGCACGCCCACCACGACTTTGATATCGACCAGCCGGGCAAGGACAGCTATCGCCTGCGCAAGGCGGGTGCCCAGCAGATGATGGTGGCCTCCCGCCGCCGCCACGCTCGCATCATTGAAACAGAGTTGGCCGAAGCTGATTTTCGCCAGCTGCTGGCCAGCTTCGATCAGACAGAGCTCGATCTGCTCTTGGTCGAGGGGTTCAAGCACGAACACTTCCCGAAAATCGAGTTGCACCGCGCCGAAATTGGCAAGCCACTGCTTTTCCCCGAAGACGGCGACATCATCGCGCTGGCCAGCGATCAGCCCCAACAGAGTGGCGAACAACAGCAGACAAGCCTGCCCCGCCTCGATATCAACGATCTGGCGGCCATCGCCGACTTCGTCTGTAGCTGGCTTGACGGCTGCCAGAGCAAGGAGCCGGAGGCGGGCAAGGGCTTTCTCTCGGTCGAGGCGGCCCGCAACGCCATTCTGGCGGCCCTCACCCCGAGCACGGCCTGCTTGGACAAGCCGCTGGCCCAGTGCCACGGCGCCGTGCTAGCCGCCGATCTGATAAGCCCCATCAATGTGCCGCCCCACGCCAACTCGGCGATGGACGGCATTGGCCTTCGCAGCGACGATCTCGCCGCCGGTCGCTGGCAACTGGTGGGGGAAGTGCTGGCGGGCCAGCAGCGCCATGAGCCGGTGCTGGCCGGTCAGGCGGTGCAGATCATGACAGGCGCCCCGCTGCCCCCCGGCGTGGATACCGTGGTGATGCGGGAAGAGACGCAGATTGAAGGTGAGTGGGTCACCGTCACCGCCCCGATCCGGGCGGGACAGAATGTGCGTCTCGCCGGAGAAGATCTCGCCAAGGGGGCGGTCGCCATTCCGGCTGGCACCTGGCTTGGTGCCCCCCAGCTCGGACTGGCTGCATCACTCGGTCAAGCCAGTCTCACTGTGCGCACCCCGCTGAAAGTGGCGCTGTTCAGTACCGGTGACGAGGTGCAGGCACCGGGCGAGCAGCTCGCCCCCGGCCATATCTTCGACAGCAACCGCTTCACCCTGATGGCCCTGATCCGCGCCGCCGGTTGCGAGGTGATGGATCTTGGCATCATTCCCGATGACAAAACCATTCTGCGCCAGCAGCTGGAGCAGGCTGCCGCCAGCGCCGATCTGGTGCTGAGCTCGGGCGGGGTCTCGGTGGGCAATGCCGACTTTATCAAGCTGGTGCTGGCGGAGCTGGGCCAGATCGATTTCTGGCGCATCCAGATGCGGCCGGGCCGCCCGCTCGCCTTTGGCAAGCTGGGGCAGACCCCCTTCTTCGGCCTGCCGGGCAATCCGGTGGCGGCGATGATCTGCGTGCTGCAATTTGTCGAGCCCGCCATCGCCCGCTTGCAGGGCAAGCTGTGGCAACCGCTGCGCCTCTCGGCACTGGCGGACGAGAAGATGAAGAGCCGCCCGGGCCGCACCGAGTTTCTGCGCGGCATCTTCCATCAGGACCGTAACGGCCAGCTGCGGGTGCGCACCACCGGGCCGCAGGGCTCCGGCATTCTGAGCTCCATGGCCGATGCCAACTGCCTGATCGAAATCGTGCCGGACCAACCCGGGATCGCCGTTGGCGAGCGGGTCTGGATCCACCCATTGCAGGGACGACTGGCCTGAATCCCGACGGGGCGTCGGCCGGATGTAGGCGCCCATCCACCACCACCAACAGGCAACCTTATACGAGGCTCACTGTGCGTCTTGATGCCCCCCTCTCCCGACTCGATCTGCTGGTCTATGGCCGCTACCGGATCGTCCATGGCCTGCGCATTGCGCTCGCCTTTATGCTCACCTTTCTGCTGACCCGCGAGCTAAAACTGCCGGAGAGCACCTGGCCGCTGATCACCCTGGTGGTGGTGATGGGCCCCATCTCGTTTTGGGGCAATGTGCTCTCCCGCGCCCTGCAGCGGGTGGTGGGCACCATCTTCGGCGCCAGTTGCGGGGTGGTAGCACTTTATCTCGAGATCTACTCCCTGCCACTCACCCTGATCTGGTGCGGGTGCATCATGTTCCTCTGCGGCTATCTGGCGCTCGGCAAGCGCCCCTATGTGGGGCTGCTGATCGGCATCACCCTGGGCGTCACCATGGGGGCCATGCCGGGCGATATCGAGACGGCGCTGTGGCGCAGTGCCGATGTGATACTGGGCTCCCTGCTGGCGCTGCTCTTTTGCAGCATCTATCCCCAGCGGGCCTACAGCCACTGGCGGCTGCAACTGCACCAGATCCTGCAACAGTCGGGGCGGCTCTATCACACCCACCTCTCCCCCAATGTGCTGGAGCGCCCGCGCCTCAAGCACAATCTCTCCCAACTGCTGGCCCAGACCGGTAAACTGCGGGCCCTGCTGGCCCCCGCGGCCAAAGAGACGCGCCACAGTATCTCGCTGTTTGATGCGGTGCAGGTCACCATGCGCAACACCCTCTGCACTCTGGAGATGCTGGCCAACACCTACTGGAACGATCGGGAGAGCCACTTCCTGATGCAGAGCACCCGCGAACTGCACGCCTGCCATCAGGCCACCGAGGAGGCGATCAGCCAGCTTGCCCTGATGATGCTAACCGGTGACGGGCGCGGCGCGGATGCCGCCATCGCCCGCCTGCACGAGGTGGCGACGCAGGTGTCACTGCCCCCCAACACCGAGGCGGCCATCAATGGCTACCTCTGGCTCAACGTCCAGCTGACCGAGCAGCTCACCCACCTGCGCCGCCTGCTGGGGCTGATCCTCACCCCGCCCCATCGCAAGCAGCCCGACTAGGCCCAATGTAAAACGCCCCGCAGTTGCGGGGCGTTGTTTGTCGGTATCAGCCGTGATGATCAGGCTGCGGCGCTGGCGTTCGCGCTCATCTGCTCCAGCTCTGATCGGGTCAGGGTGGAGACAAACTTGCCGTCGAAGTAGATATCCATCAGCTCGCCGCGCTTCTCGCCGCGCATCATGCTGCTGCGACCATCCAGATAGTGCACTTCCATCTGGGCGGTACGCTCGTTCGGGTAGCTGATCTCAACCTCGCGCACCCCCTGTGGCAGCATGGCCAGCGGCACCTTCTTGAGGGCCGGATCCAGATGCTGGTTCACCTTGATCACCGGGTTGGCCTTCATGTCCACCACGGCCGGGGATTTGCCGGTAATGGGGTTTTTGCCAGACCAGAACTCGATGGTATTGAAGACGAACAGGTCAGCGGTCGCTGCCAGACCGTAGACTGGTGCAAGCAGCATAAAGACCCCGGCACGACCGTAGCGGTTATCCACCACGCTCAGGTTGCCCTTGGTAACCATGCCGGAAAGCCCCATCTGCCCCATACAGCCGCCCAGACCCATGCTCGCGACCATAACCAGCAGGGCCATTGCCCGCCCCTTCTGTTGTAATGCCATCTTGTTCTGTTCCTGCTCTGAAATGAATGAGGCGGCAAGCCTAATCAAGAGGTCAAACCAGAACAATTCACAATGGCGGGACGATACAGGAGGGGTTCAGATTGGGGCACTGACTGCTCAAAGATGAGTCAATGCCCCGGCATGGCAGAAAGTCCGGGGGCTCAGATCGCCAGATCCGAGACGGTGCTGGAGACGTTGTTGGCCTCCCGCCGGATCTCGCTCATCACCTCGTTCACCTCGCCCACCTGCTGTTTGCCCAGCTCGGCGCTGCTGGCGACATCGGACATCTCGGAGGTGACCCTGGCGGTCAGCTCGCGGTTGTTCTGCACCACCTTGGCAATCTCGTCGGTAGAGAGGGAGGTGCGGGCCGCTAGCTGGCGAACCTCATCGGCCACCACCGCAAAGCCGCGCCCCTGATCCCCCGCCCGCGCCGCCTCGATGGCCGCGTTGAGGGCCAGCAGGTTGGTCTGATCGGCAATGCTGCTGATGGTGGAGACGATCGCCTCGATGTTGCGCGACTGCTCGTTCAGCTGGTTGATCAGGCCAATGCTGTGGGTCAGCTGGCTGGCAATCAGGCTGGAGGTGTCGACCACCGAGGCCAGCAGACCCGCCCCGCGCTCGGCGCAGTTCAGGGTCTCCCGCGCCGCACCGTGGGCCAGCATGGCCGCTTCGCGCACCGCATCGCTCTTGTTGATCCGCTCGGTGATGTCACTGGCGAACTTGATCACCTTCACCACCTTGCGATTCTCGTCGAGGATCGGGTTGTAGGTCGCCTCCAACCATACCTTGCCGCCGTGACTGTTCTGGCGACAGAAGAGGCCGGACTTGTACTGGCCACGGCCCAGCTCCTCCCAGAAGTGGGGCTGTTCACGATAAAACTGATCATCGCAGAAGATACGGTGATGCTTGCCCTGCACCTGCGCCAGGGTATAGCCCATGGTCTGGAGGAAGTTGCCATTGGCGGTAACGACCTCTCCGCTTGGGGTAAATTCAATCATCGCCATCGAGCGGTCCAGTGCCGTCACCAGCGCCTGCTGGCTGAGCAGTTGCAGATGGTGCTCGGTAATGTCGGCGGCAATCTTGATCACCTTGGTCACCACACCCCGCAACTTGACGGGAAAGTAGGTCGCCTCCAGCCAGATCGCCTCGCCCCGTTTGTTGAAGCGCTGGAACACCCCGGTACGGGAGCGCCCCTGTTTCAAATCGGCCCAAAACTGCTGATAGGCGCTGCTCTGGGCATACTGCGTGTCACAAAACATCCGGTGATGATGGCCCACGACCTCGGGCGCACTGAAACCCACCACGTTGAGAAAGAGATCATTGGCGGCCAGCACAGTGCCATCCGGAGTAAAGGTAATGGTCGCCACGCTGCCATGCACGGCGTCGAAAAATCCCTGCTGTGCCAGAAGTTGCTCCTGACACTGCTGCAACTCGGCTTTCAGTTTGCTATTGAACATCGAAACGTATCCTCCAGACTGGCCCCCACCATGGCCAAACCACACAGTGGATCAATAAGATAATGGTGGCGAGCTCCATCAGCATAGTTGGCCGCGTCATCGCGCTCCCATCTGACGCCATATTTATTGCGGTAAATCAAACGGACCGGCCGGGACTCACCAGAACGGGGTTGCCCCCTTATCCGGCCCCCGGTTGCCACTCCAGCGAGGCAGGATTAGTGACAAACCCGATCCGCTCATAGAGGGGGCGCCCCTCATCGCTGGCATGGAGCCACACCTTGCCGAGCTGACGCGCTCTGGCACAAGCGGTAATGGCGTCGAGCAGCGCCGTGGCGATCCCCTGCCGGCGCCATTGCGGCAGCGTATACATGTTGAGCAGATACCCCTCCACCCCCGCCAGATTGCCGGGATAGGGTGGCCGCACAAACAGCGCCAGCGTTCCCGCCGCCACGATCTGCTTGCCGCCCTCCTGCTTATCGGCCTCGGCCAGCCAGGATAAAGCCCCCTCTTCACTCATCGCACGGGTAAAGTAGTCAACCGTGGCCTGCCACAGGGCAGGATCTGCCTGCGGGCTCGCCAGCTCACCCACCTCGCAGAACAGCTGCATGCGCAGCGCCACCAGCGCGGGAATATCTACGGCTCGGGCCTGACGAATGATCATCGCATCTCCTTGCATCACAGAGCAGGTCGAGAGAGGGGGCCAAACGGAAGTGGGCCTGCTCGGCAAATCTGCACGACACAGGAACCACCGACGCCGACCATGTAACCGGAATGCGGATAATAGCAGAGCACATCGTTAACTATATGTTTTTAAACATATAAAAAAAGACAGCCGAAGCTGTCTTTTTCATCGAAATCAAATTGCGGATTAGTAGAAGATCCGCTCGCCACGCTCGCTCATTTTGAGCCAAACCGGTTTGGTGCTGGTTTTGTTCCAGATCCGGTGCAGATAGCTGTAGAAGCGGGCACGATCGCTGCGAAACAGCATCACGGGGAACGCCAGAATGCCCACCAGCAATACATAAATGCGACGAAGAATAATCTGAGTCATGGAAAAGGGATGAAACATGATGTAACTCCTTACTGGTAAGACCACTGAGCAAAGATTACTCCACTCCATGTAGGATTACTACATCACCAACCCATTTTTTTATAAAAAAATGGCAAAAAACGGGAAATACTGAAAACGGGTTACGTCATTAACCAACAGTTAACAAACTTGCGAAAATCGTGCGCTTTGCCACAGTTATCAGGGGAAAAACATGCTGTAGGGAGATGCGCATGAAACTGTCTGAAGTGGCACTGCTGGTGCTGATGATTGCCCTGACACGGGCACAACTGGAGGAGTGGCAGTTGAACAGGGACGATGCCATCGTGCTGGCCGAACGGGGTGTACCCACCGTCAGCCTGTGGCAATGCGGCAGCCTGAAACAACGGATGGCGGATCTCGGACACCAGAGCGCCGAGCTGCAATTTCAATATCGGGGGCAAAACATGGCGGATGTGAGCCACTATCTCGAGCGCGAATGGAAACAGGCAGGCTGCGAACAGCTACTGGTGCAGCAAGGATACTGACCGAGGTTCACGGCTCGAAGAGTGATGATTCAGGAAAAACAGAGAGAAGATGGAGGCACGTTCCGGAGTCGAACCGGACTAAACGGATTTGCAATCCGCTGCATAACCGCTTTGCTAACGCGCCATGCTGACAAGACTGATTGTCTTGAAAGTGAGTTCCATCGTTGGTGCGATGGAAATTTGGAGCGGGAAACGAGACTCGAACTCGCGACCCCGACCTTGGCAAGGTCGTGCTCTACCAACTGAGCTATTCCCGCGTTACTGCTTTCGTGCCAGTTGCCTGACAACGAGGCGCATTATACGTACCACGAGCGCCAGCACAACCCCTTTTTCGCAATTTAAGCCCTGACGCAGACTGTTTGCTCAGGGTTTAGACGGCTTGCTGCAATTTTCTCCATCCAGCTGTGACCCACCAAGCGAATTTGGGATAAAGTCGTTGAAATGATTACGCTTTCGTTCGAGACTTGAGCGGCTTAATAACCGGATTCTCAATTGAAAATCACAAGATGAAATGGATCTTCAAGCTTCGTGGACTCAGACCGCAGCTAATGCTGGCTTTTTTCATGTTGGGGATGGTGCCATTTTTGGTCATCACCCTCTTCTTCCTCTACAGCCACGGCAAGGATCTCACCACCCAGACCTCCAACCATCTGGTCTCCGTCCGTAATATCAAGAAGAGTCAGCTCGAGGATTACTTCAACAACCTCAAAGAGCAGATCATCAACTTCTCCCAGCAGGATTTCGCCGGCAACAGTATCGGCCGTTTCTATGGCTTTACCGGTGCCTTCGAGAAACTGGGCACCACGCCGCAGGAGGCCCGCAGCCGCGCCCAGGCCCGTTATCTGCCCGGCACCTGGGATCAACTGCGCAAACCGGACAGCCAGGTGGAGATCGAACCCTCCATCAGTGCCCTGATCCTCGCCGACGAGATGTATGGCCGGGTACACCAGCGCTTTCATCGCGGCTATGCCGACATGGTGCGCAAGTCCAACTACAGCGACATCTTTCTGGTGGACCTCAACGGTGATGTGGTCTACTCGGTCACCAAGCATCCCAACTTTGCCACTAATCTGCTCTCCGGCCCCTATCAGGGCAGCGGCTTGGGGCAGACCTTCGCCAAGATCAAACGCCGCCTCGATGGTGGCCAGAAGCCGCAGCAGATCTTCGAGTTCACCGATTTTGGCCGCAACGAGCTGACCGGGCAGGTGGTCGCCTACATGGCGGCGCCCGTGATGCAGTACGACTATGTGCGCGGAGTGGTGATTTTCGAGCTGCTGCCGGACAAGCTCAACCAGATCATGGCGGAGCGGGAGGGGCTGGGCGAGACCGGCGAGACCATCCTGATCGGCCCTGACAAGCGGATGCGCGCCGATGCCTGGCTGGCGCCGGAGTTCAGCGTCGAGAACAGCTTCAGCCCCAACTTCCGGCCGCTGCAAACGCCCCTCATCACCAAGACCCTCTCCGGCGAGCAGGGGGTCGGGCTGTTCTACTCCTATCAGGATGACGAGGTGCTGGCCGCCTACACCCAGGTGAAGGTGTTCGACACCGAGTGGGCCTTTATCGCCGAGATCTCCACCCGGGAAGCCTATGCCCCGATCCGCCAGCTGGAAACCCTGGTGATAGTGCTGGGGGCGGGCTCGGTACTGCTGCTGATCCTCTTCTCCCGCTGGCTCTCCCACTCCATCACGGCGCCGCTGCGTTCCCTGACCGAAGCGGCCGAGCAGGTGGCCGACGGCGCGCTGGATCACCCCATCGCCATCGAGCGCACCGGCGATGATATCGATCGGCTGGCCGAGGCGTTTCGCCATATGCAGCGCTCGGTGAAGGACAAAATCGAACTGATCGAGCAGCAGACCCAGGAGCTGCAACAGCAGGTCAAGCTGACCCACAAGCAGAACCTCAGCCTGCAACAGGCGGACAAGCTCAAGGATGAACTGCTGGCCAACACCTCCCACGAGCTGCGCACCCCCATTCACGGCATCAAGGGGATGGCCGAGTCGATGCTAGCCAGCCAGCAGGATTTGACCGAAGGGCAGCAAAAGCAGCTCGGCCTCATCATCAAGAGCGCCGATGGCCTGGCCCGTCTGGTGGACGATCTGCTCGACTACCACCAGATGCGCTACGGCCAGCTGGAGATCCACCCCCAGCCCGTCTCATCCAAAGGAGTTATCCGGCTGGTACTGGATCTCTGCCAGCATCTGGTGCAGGCCAAACCCCTCACCCTGGTTGATATCAGCCCGGCCGAATTGCCGCCGGTGCTGGCCGACGAACAGCGGCTCGAACAGGTGCTCTACAACCTGGTGGGCAACGCCATCAAATACACGCCGCAGGGCAAGGTGGTGCTCAGTGCCATCGTCGAGAACAACTTCCTGCGCATCAAGGTCACGGATACCGGCATCGGCATCGCCCCCGACCATCTGGAACATATCTTCGAGCCGCTGGTGCAGATGAGCCCGGAGGTGAGCAAGCAGGGGGCGGGCCTTGGCCTCTCCATCACCCGCCAGCTGGTACACCTGATGGGGGGCGAGCTGTTTGTCGAGAGCGAGCCAAGCGTCGGCTCCACCTTCGCCTTTACCCTGCCCCTTGCCACCGGCAAAGCCGCCAATCTGACCCTCGACAGCCGCCAGATCGAGCATCAGCTGGTTCGCCAGCAACCGCTGATCCTGCCGGACTGGGAGAGCGACGATCTGCCCCCTCCCCCCGAGGGTGCGCCGCTTATTCTGGTGGTGGATGACGAGCCCATCAATCTGCACATCCTGCGCCATCTGCTGCAGCCCTGCGGCTACCGCATCCTGCCCAGCAGCGACGGTCACGATGCGCTGGCCAAGCTGGCCGAGGAGCCGGTGGATCTCATCCTGCTGGACGTGATGATGCCGACCCTCTCCGGTTTTGACGTCTGCCGCCGCCTGCGCGAGCAGCACCCGAAAGAGATGCTGCCGGTGCTGCTGCTCACCGCCCTCAACCAGCCCAAAGATATCGAGGAGGGCTTCGGGGCCGGTGCCAACGACTATCTGGTCAAACCCTTCTGCAAGGAGGAGCTGTTTGCCCGGGTCAAGGCGCTGCTGGAGGCCAAGGCAGGACGCGCCTCACTGGTGGAAAACCGGCTGTTGAAGCAGGAGATCGAACATCGCCTCACCCTGCAGGATCGGCTGCATCAGGATCAGCAGCGGCTGCTGGCCCTGCTCGGCGAAGGAGCCGACCCGATGATCTTTATCGACGAGCAAGGCACTGTGCTGTTTGCCTCGCGGGTGATGGCGCGCCTGCTGGGACAGGAGCCGGAAGCTATGGAGGGGCAGCCCCTCAATGAGTGGCTCGCCACCCCGCTGCAACAGCAGTGGCCCGACCTTGCCAGCGAGCGGGAACATAATCTGGAATTTCTGGTGGCCGGGCAGAAGGACGTGCTCAATGCCCGCGCCCTGCCCATCGCGCTGGGGGGAGAGGCCGCCTTCGCCCTCACCCTGAGTACCGAACAGCGTCAGGACGAAAACCGGGTAATGGCGCTGGAGAACGCCCTCAAGAACCTCTCGCGGCAAGCCATCATCGAGGATGAGCAGCTGCTGGGCGAGCTGAGCCGCCTTGGCGGCGAGTTCCGCTCGCTGGCCGATGACCTCATTCGCCAGCAGGATGACGAGCCGCTGCGCCGGGCGCTGGTCGAGACCATGCAGCTCACCCTGGATGCCTGGCAGCAGGGCACCGGCAAGGGAAAAATCGTGCTGGCGGAGAAGAGCAAGCTGTGGCGGGTCTATATGGACAGATCCAGCCCGCAGACCCGCACCCTCGACAAATATCTGAGTCTGGATACCCTGCCCAAGTCGCCGCGCTGGAAGACGGTGGTGGCCACTACCGAGTATGTGCTGGGCCACTGCCCGCTCAATGACCACCAGCGCCAGCAGTTGCAACACAGCGCCCAGACCCTGCGTCAACTCGCCAACCGCAAGCCGTGACCCGCGCCCTAAACGGGGGCCGGATCACAATTGGCAATCTGGTTTCTTTTTGCGCAAAACAAAGCCCCGCACAACCCCGAAATCGAGAGCCGATCCAATTCACAATTTTGTCATATACGCCATTTTCACAGCCACTTTTTGCACGAAAACAAATAACGCAACCCAATGATTTTAAACAGATAAAAATTAATTTTGACGAGATTGACGTGACACCGTCAATTTTTACGAAAACGACGAAATCAATAGTTGTTGTTTTCCTGTTAATTCTGGTTTGCTAGGGACGTTGGAAAACAGAATGACAAAGGTTAGACACCTGACCAACACAGAGGGCCGATTTCATCAGCATGCGAAGTCGGTGCTCACACAAAACAAGGCGACCCCTCGGGAATGCCAAAAAAATAAGAAAGGAAAACATATGCTTGCCAAAGTATCCAAAATCTCTACTGCTGTAATGCTGGGCACCATGATGCTCGCCGGCGCCGCCGGCAACGCCATGGCTGCAGAAAACAAAACCGTGCTGACCATGGTCGCACAACAGGAAACCGCGTGGGTCAAGAACTTCAACCCCTTCCTGCAAGCGGGCCTGCTGCACACCACCCGTCACTTCATCTATGAACCGCTGGTGATCTTCAACGATATGCAAGGGGGCAAACCCGTCTATCGTCTGGCCACCAACTATGCGTTCAGCGATGACCTGAAATCCGTCACCTTCGATCTGCGTGACGGCGTGAAGTGGTCTGACGGCGAAGCCTTTGATGCCGATGACATCATCTTCTCCTTCAATCTGGTCAAGGCCAACAAGGCGCTGGATGAGCGCTCAATCTGGACCCAGATCAAGAGCGTCGAGAAGCTGGCCCCCAACAAGGTCAAATTCGACCTGACCGAGGTCAACACCAACGTGGTGAATGATCTGGTGCTGGTACCTATCGTGCCGGAGCACCAGTGGAAATCGGTGAAAGATCCGGTTGCCTTCACCAACGACAAGCCGGTCGGTACTGGCCCCTTCACCGAAGTGGACAACTTCTCCGCCCAGCTCTACACCCAGTGCCGCAACCCGCACTACTGGGATAACGCCAACCTCGCCATCGACTGTCTGCGCATGCCGCAGATGGCCACCAACGACCAGGTGCTGGCTGCTGTCATGAAGGGTGACATCGACTGGTTCGGCTCCTTCGTGCCGGACATCGAGCGCCTCTACGTCGGCAACGATCCGAAGAATAACAAATACTGGTTCCCGGCCTCCGGTACCGTGGCGTTCAACGTCAACTTCCAGACCAAGAACCCGGGCAACCACGAAGCCTTCAACGACATCAACTTCCGTCGCGCCTTCTCCATGGCGATGGATCGCCAGTCCATGGTGGATATCGCGGGCTACGGCTACCCCACCGTCAACGAGTACCCGTCAGGTCTGGGCAAAGCCTTTGACTCCTGGAACAACCCGGAAGTGGACAAGAAGTACGGCAAGTACAACAAGTTCGATCTGGAAGGGGCCAAGGCACTGCTGAAAGAGGCAGGCTACAAGGATTGTGACGGCGACAAGTTCCTCGACACTCCGAGCTGCAAAAAGATCGAGTTCAAGGTACTGGTGCCGAACGGCTGGACCGACTGGGTCAACACAGTACAGATTGGTGTGGAAGGGCTGCAGGCGCTGGGCCTGAACGCCAAGACCGCTACCCCGGAAGCGACCGTCTGGACCGAGAACCTCATCACTGGCGACTTTGATGTGGCGCTGCAGGGCTACTTTGCCGGTGCCAACCCGCACAAGTACTTCGAGACCGCGTTCCACTCCCGCAACATGGGTGACCGTGGCAACCGCTTCGCCGCGCCCCGTTACAAGGACCCCGAGCTCGACAAGCTGATCGATGACTTCACCCAGACCGCCGATGCGGCCAAGCAGAAGGAGATCATGTTCGCCATCCAGGATCGTGTTGGTGCCAACCAGACCATCATTCCGGTCTTCAACAACCCGACCTGGTATGAGTACAGCACCAAGCGCTTCAACGGCTGGTTCAGTGCTGATAACCCGGTAGCCAAACCTCAGCTCCACCCGGACACCCCTGAGCGTCTGCTGCACGTGTTGTCCCTCAAGCCAAACAGCTAAACAATCCCGGCCCCCTGCGGGGGGCCATCTTCCCCGTTAATCCCCTTCTTGCCCGGTTCTGCCGGGGTTGGGGTAGCTATACCCGACGCGGGGCAGGCTTGCAGTAAAAGGTACCATCATGGGATTCATACTGAGACGCTTTTCCTTCTACCTGGTTGCCTTTCTGGTAGCCGCCACCATCAACTTCCTGTTACCTCGTGCCATGCCTGGCGACCCCGTATCTGTTATGTTTGCCCGCGCTGGCGCCATGATGGAACCCGCCGCCCTGGAAGCGCTCAAAGCCACCTTCGGTTTTGTTGACGGCCCCATCGGCACCCAATTTCTCACCTATGTGAAGAGTGTCTTCACCTGGGATCTCGGCACCTCGGTGCGCTTCTACCCGCAGCAGGTCTCTGACGTGCTGGGCCGTGCCATCGGCTGGACCCTGTTTCTGGTCGGCACCTCCACCATCCTGAGCTTCTCCATCGGTTCCATCGTCGGCATCTTCGCCGCCTGGTATCGCGGCGGCCGGATGGACAGCATTCTCTCCCCGCTCACCCTGGTGATGCAGGCCATTCCGCCGGTGGTGGTCTCCCTGCTCGCCCTGTTCCTGTTCGGGGTCAGCCTCGAGTGGCTGCCTATCGGCTACGCCTACAGTCCGGAAATTCCGGCAGACTGGGGCTGGGAGCACATCAAGAGCATCATGACCCACGCCATCATGCCGGTGCTGACCCTGGCCATCGTGCAGGTGGGGGGCTTTCTCATCACCATGCGCAACAACATGATCAACCTGCTCGGTGAGGATTACATCACCATGGCCAAGGCCAAGGGGCTCTCCAGCAACCGGGTGATCTTCAACTACGGCGCCCGCAACGCCATTCTGCCCAGCGTCACCGCCCTCTCCATGGCGCTCGGCTTCGTCATCGGTGGCTCCCTCATCACCGAGGTGATCTTCAACTACCCGGGGCTGGGCCTGACCCTCTATCAGGGCATTCTGGCGCGCGACTACCCGCTCATTCAGGGGCAGCTGCTCATCATGACCATCACCATGCTCAGCTTCAACTTCCTGGCCGACGTGCTCTACGTCTTCCTGGATCCCCGTCTGCGTACAGGAGGCAAATAAG
Source organism: Aeromonas sp. QDB23 (assembly GCF_027707745.1). Lineage (NCBI taxonomy): Bacteria > Pseudomonadati > Pseudomonadota > Gammaproteobacteria > Aeromonadales > Aeromonadaceae > Aeromonas > Aeromonas sp. QDB23. The sequence continues at coordinate 13,073 of NZ_JAPCJA010000026.1, read as the reverse complement.
ATGCAAATGCCCACCATCCTCAAAATATTACTGGGCAACCGCAAAGCCGCCTGCGGCCTCGCCATCGTGGTTGCCTTCGTGCTGATGGCCATCTTTGCCCCCATTCTGGCCAGCAACGAGCCGACCAAACGGGTGGCTCGCCCGCACCAGCCGCCCAGCACCGAGTTCGTGATGGGGTCCACCCGCATGGGCCACGATATCTGGTCCCAGTTCACCAACGGCGCCCGGATCTCGCTGCTGGTGGGCTTTAGCGCAGGCCTGCTGGTCTGCACCCTGGCCGTTGCCATCGGCATCACCGCCGGTTACTTCGGTGGTCTGGTGGATGAGTGCCTCACCTTCCTGATGAACGTGGTGCTGGTGATCCCCAACCTCCCCTTGCTACTGGTGCTGGCGAGCTTTATCGGGGAGGCGTCGCCGACGGTGATTGCCGTGATAATAGGGTTGACCTCGTGGGCCTATGGCGCGCGGGTGATCCGCGCCCAGACCCTGGCGCTGCGCGAAAAAGAGTTCGTCATCGCCGCCGAAGTGCTGGGCGAGCCGGCCTGGCGCATCATTCTGGTGGAGATCCTGCCCAACCTCATCTCCATCATCGGGGTGAGCTTCATCGGCTCCATCATCTACGCCATCGTCACCGAAGCTACTCTGGAGTTCCTCGGTCTCGGTGACCCGACCGTGGTGAGCTGGGGCATCATGCTCTACAACGCCCAGACCTCCAGCGCCATCCTGATCGGCGCCTGGTGGGAAGTGCTGGCCCCCTGCTTCGCCATCGCCACCCTGGGTGCCGGTCTGGCCCTGCTCAACTTCGCCATCGACGAGATCGCCAACCCGCAACTGCGCTCCCACAAAGGGCTCAACCGCTGGAAGAAACTGGCTACACCGGTCGCCACACCGCTCTCTGCCGCACAGGAGAAGACAGCATGAACAAGCATCCCCTGCTGTCAGTACGCAATCTTTGCGTCGACTACATCACCGAAAATGGCGACGTGCGCGCCGTCAACTCGGTCAGCTTCGATATCAGACAGGGTGAGGTGTTCGGCCTCGCCGGCGAGTCGGGCTGCGGCAAGTCCACCGTCGCCTTCTCGGTCGCCCGGCTGCACAAGCCACCCGCCTACATCAGCGGTGGCGAGATCCTGTTCAAGGGGGAGAACATCCTCCACTACAACGAGGAGCGGCTGCGCTCCTACCGCTGGCAACAGGTGTCGGTGGTGTTCCAGTCCGCCATGAATGCCCTGAACCCGGTGCTGCGGATGGAGGAGCAGTTCTGCGACGTGCTGCTGGCCCACAACCCCGGCATGACCCGTTACGAGGCGATCAAGCGTGCGCAGGAGCTGCTCACCATCGTCGATATCCACCCGAGTCGGCTCAAAGATTATCCGCACCAGTTCTCCGGCGGCATGCGCCAGCGGCTGGTGATCGCCATCGCCATGGCGCTCAACCCCGAGCTCTTGATCATGGATGAGCCAACCACGGCGCTCGACGTGGTGGTGCAGCGGGAGATCCTGCAGAAGGTCTATGCCCTGAAAGAGAAGTTCAACTTCTCCATTCTGTTCATCACCCACGACCTCTCCTTGATGGTGGAGTTCTGCGATCGCATCGGCATCATGTATGCCGGCGAACTGATTGAAGTCGCCCCCTCCAAGGCGATCCTGACCGCGCCGCTGCACCCCTATACCAAGGGACTCGGCAACTCCTTCCCGCCCCTGCACGGGCCGAAGACGGTGCTGGAGGGGATCCCGGGCACCCCGCTCAACCTGCTGGAGGTGCCGGTCGGCTGCCGCTTTCAGGCCCGCTGCGGCAAGGTGCACGATCGCTGCCGTCAGGAGTACACCAAGTTGGCCGAAATCCGCCCCGGGCAACAGACCGCCTGCCACCTCTATGAAGAGCAGGGGCGGCAACAAGATTCCGTGATCTATCTGGACAAGGCCGCTGGCTGTTAAGGATGTCTGTCATGCAAATCGCCAAAACCGATGCACCCATCATCGAAGTCCAGCACCTCTACAAGGACTTCCCCATCAACTCCAATGCCATCAAGAGTGGCAAGATGCGGGCGCTGTCCGACATCACCTTCAACCTGCACCGGGGCCGCGCCCTGGCGGTGGTCGGTGAGTCGGGCTCCGGCAAGAGCACCATCGCCAAGATCATCGCCAAGATGTACAAGCTCAGTGCCGGGCGCATTCTCTATCGCGGCCACGATCTGGAGGAGTTCAACAAGGGCACCGCCCTGCTGGACTATCGCCAGAGCGTGCAGATGGTGTGGCAAGATCCGTTCGGTTCATTGAACCCGACCCACACCATCTATCACCACATCGCCCGCCCCCTGCTGCTGCACAGCAAGGTGATCGACAAGAAAGATCTGCCCGACATGGTCCACGCACTGCTGGAAAAGGTCGGCCTGACCCCCGCCAAGGCGACTGCGGCCAAATATCCGCACCAGCTCTCCGGCGGCCAGCGCCAGCGGGTCAACATCGCCCGCAATCTGGCGGTGGAGGCGGAAGTGGTGCTGGCAGACGAACCCACCTCCATGCTCGATGTCTCCATTCGCATCGGCATCCTCAACCTGATGGAGCAGATGAAGAACGAGCTGGGGGTCTCCATGCTCTACATCACCCACGACATCGCCACCGCCCGCTATGTGGCGGAAGATCTGGCGGTGATGTATGTGGGTCACATGGTGGAGTGGGGCGAGGTGGACGAGATCCTGCACCACCCGCAGCACCCCTACACCCAGCTGCTCATCTCGGCGGTGCCCGACCCCGAGAAGAGCATCCACGCCGAGCTGGAGGGGGGCCGCAAGGGGGAGATCCCGCTCTGGACGCCGGAATCCTGTGGCTGCCCGTTTGCCGGGCGCTGCAATCAGGCGATGCCCCGCTGCAAGGAGGCGCTGCCTGCCATCACCAAGCTTGCCGACAACCACTTCGTGCGCTGCTACCTCTACGAGTGATGGTGAGTCTTAGACCGGCCGGACAGCCCTGTCCGGCCATGCCTCGATACGGGGCGGCCACAGCCCCGTGATGTGCCTCACCGTTCGGCGGTGAACCACAGGAGTAAGAAGTTGATGGAACTCTTGATCAATCAGGTGGGCTACGAGTGCGACGGCCACAAGGTCGCCCTGCTGCAAACCACCCCCGCCCATGATCTCGGCGGCTATGTCAGGCTGCAACGCCTAGATGATGGCCAGATCCTGTTTGAAACCCCGCTGCAAGCGGCTGGCAGCGTGCCCGGCTGGCAGGGCCGCACTTACCTAAGCGCCGACTTCTCTGCCTTCAAGGAGCCCGGCCACTACCGGCTGGAGGCGATCACGGCCCCCATCGGCGCAGCCGCCACAGAACAGCGCATTGTCCGCTCGACCCGTTTTGCCATCGGCCAGGATCTGCTGGCCAGCCGCTGCCTCTCGGACGTTATTCACTACTTCAAGGGACAGCGCGCCAGCGGCACCTTTGATCGTGCCGACCGCAACGCTCGTCTGTTTGGCACCGACCAGCACAAAGATGTGCACGGCGGCTGGTTCGATGCCAGCGGCGACATGAGCAAATACCTGAGCCACCTCTCCTACGCCAACTACCTCAATCCCCAGCAGACCCCCATGGTGGTGTGGGCCCTGCTCAAATGCCGCGAACTCTTGGCCCCGCGCCGCGATATCGACGGGGTGAACCTCTGCAAGCGGCTCAATGACGAGGCGCTGCACGGCGCCGATTTCCTCTGCCGGATGCAGGATGAGTCGGGCTTCTTCTACATGACCCTGTTCGACAAGTGGAGCAAGGATCCCGCCCAGCGGGAGCTGTGTGCCTATGCCACCCAACAGGGGATCAAATCCGCCAACTGGCAGGCGGGTTTCCGCCAAGGGGGCGGCATGGCCATCGCCGCGCTGGCCCGCGCCGCCCGCGAGAGCGTCAGTGGCGACTTCGATGCCAGCCGCTACGCCGAGGCGGCCAAACGCGGCTACCAGCACCTGTGCGAGCACAACCTCGCCTATCTTGATGACGGGGTCGAAAACATCATCGACGACTACTGCGCCCTGCTGGCAGCGGTGGAACTGACCCGCACCTTTGGCGCCGAGTGGCTGAATGAGGCAAGAGCCCGCGCCAGCAAGCTCTGCGCCCACCAGCGCATTCATCCGGAGCTGGGTCACTACTGGTCGGCCAACGAGGATGGCTCGCGCCCCTACTACCACGCCGCCGAGGCGGGGCTGCCGGTGCTGGCGCTGCTGGAATATTTAGGTGTAGAGCCGGATCAGGAGCACAAGGCCCGGGTGCAAACCGTGGTAGAGCAGGCACTGGCCGCCGAGCTGACGCTCTGCGCCCGGGCGGGCAACCCCTTCTCCCTCGCCCGCCAATATGTGAAAGGGGTGGATGAAGCGCCGCGCGTCAGCTTCTTTATCCCCCATAACAACGAATCCGGTTACTGGTGGCAGGGAGAGAACGCCCGCCTCGCGTCGCTGGCGACCATGGCGTTTGCCGCCGCTGCCCAGCTGCCGAGCCAACGCAAGCCGCTGCTCACCTTCGGCCAGCACCAGCTCGACTGGATCCTCGGGCAGAACCCGTTCAACGCCTGCATGCTGGCGGGTCACGGCATCAACAACCCCGCCTATACCACCGGGTATCCCAATGCGCAGGGGGGGATATGCAACGGCATCACCGCCGGGTTTGATGACGAAAACGATGTGGCATTCATCCCAGAAGCGTACAAGGATCGGCTGGATCAGAACTGGCGCTGGGGCGAGCAGTGGATCCCCCACGCCGCCTGGTTTGCCCTGGCCATCAGCTGGCAGAGCGCCCTGAGTGCTCGAAATGAGCTGGGAGAGCACCATGATTGAGATCGGCTCAAGCTCGAGCATCATTGGCATTGGGGAGAGTAGTGGATCCTCCATACAGCCAGCCTGGTTTGCTCTGGCCATCAGCTGGCAGAGTGCCCTGAGTGATCGAAATGAGCAGGGAGGCCGCCATGATTGAGTTCTGGGTCGGGGTCGATGGCGGGGGCACCCACACCCGCGCCCGCATTCGCGATCGGGCCGGCAAGCTGCTTGGCGAGGGGCGCGCGGCAGGCTCCAATCTGGAGCTGGGCATCCCCCATGCCCACGCCAATGTGCTGGCCGCCATCGCCAGCGCCCGCCTTGCCGCCGGGCTCGGCATCGAGAGTGAACAACAGATGGGGGTCGGGCTGGCGCTCGCCTCCGCCGAGCTGGCCGACTGCTATCACGCCATGCTCGCCATGCCCTTCCCCTTTGCCAGCGTCAGGCTCACCTCCGATGCCTTCGGCGCCTGCCTCGGCGCCTTTGGTGGCCGTGAGGGGGCCATCCTCATCGCCGGTACCGGCTCGGTGGGGCTGCTCTATCACGCAGGTCAAATTCGCACCTGCTCCGGCCGCGGCTTCCCCATTTCGGACATAGGCAGCGGCGCTTGGCTGGGGCTGCGCGCCATCCAGCAATCCCTACTCTGCCACGACGGAATTCTGCCTCCCAGCACCCTCGCCATCCGCTTGATGGATCGCTTCAAGCGGGATCAGGCGGAAGTAGTGCGCTGGGCCGCCCGCGCCATTCCGGCCGACTATGGCCACTTTGCCCCCTGGGTATTCGATGCCGCCAGCGATGGCGACGAGCTAGCCAACCAGCTGCTGGACGAAACCTGCGAACAGCTGCGGATCCTGCTGGACGGGATGACCCAGCTCGGTGCCAGCCAGATCGCCCTGCTGGGGGGGATTGGCTCGCGCCTCGCTCCCCGTCTCGGCCAGCTCAACCTGATCCCCCCCCAGGCAGATGCGCTCGATGGCGCCATCCTGTTTGCCCAATCAGAGGATTTTCCATGTCTACACCCCTGATCCACACCCAGGTCGCCCGACGTGACGGCGAGGATGTCTGGTTCACCTTCACCCTCTCCCGCATGCCGGATACCCAGTGGAAGCTGCACTTCTGTCTGGCCCGCCATATCGACCCTGACTCACTGCAAGGGGGCGAGCTGGAGCGCCAAAGCGGCAGCTACAAGGTGATTGTCCCGCAAGCGGGTAGCTGCGAGCTGCGCTTTTGCTGCCGCCAGACCCCCATCAAGAAGCTCTCCGACATGCCGCAAGGGTTCTTCCTCAGCCTGCCGGAGGCCACCACCGGTGCCCAGCTGCTGCCGGTGACGCTGGCGGCGCAGGATCTCGGACTGGAGAACCCGCCGGTAACCCGCCCCGACCTGCCCGAAGTCGAGCCGCTGCTTGGCATAGTGCCGCAACCGGCTCATCAAGTGCTGCTGGAGGGGAACTTCCGGCTGGCCGAGCGGGCCCATGTCAGCGCCCCCCGCGATGTACCGGGTCTGCTGGCCCACTTCAACGAGCTAACGTCGCTGGCGCTGGAGCAGGATCACGACGCCGAAATCCGGCTGACCGAGGCCAAACTGGCCCCCGAAGCCTATCAACTCACCATCACGCCACAGGAGGTGGTGATTTCCGCTGCCGACGAAGCAGGCTGGCGTCATGGGCTGGTCACTCTGGCCCAGTGGTATCTGCAACATGGGGAGAGCCTGCCCTGCGTCACGCTGGAGGATGCCCCGCGCTTTGGCTTTCGCGGCATTTTTCTCGACTGTGCCCGCCACTTCCACACTCCGGCAACCATCAAGCGCCTGCTCAAGCTGATGAGCCTCTACAAGTTCAACCGCTTCCACTGGCACCTGACCGATGACGAGGGGTGGCGGATCGAGATCAAGGCCTTCCCGGCTCTGACTGACGTGGGCGCCTGGCGCGGCCACGATCTGGCGATCGGCCCCCAGCTCAGCGGCGGCGCCGAGCCCTATGGCGGCTACTACACCCAGAGCGAGGTGAAGGAGCTGGTGAGTTATGCCAGTGAGCTCGGCATCACCGTCATTCCCGAGATCGACATTCCGGGCCACTGCCACGCCGCCATCAAGGCACTGCCCGAGCTGCTGGTGGAAACGGCGGATCACTCCCGCTACCTCTCGGTTCAGCATTTTGATGACAACGTGCTCAACCCCGCCCTGCCCGGCACCTACCGCTTCCTTGAAACGGTGCTGGACGAGGTGTGTGAACTCTTCCCCGGCCCGCAGATCCACATGGGCGGTGACGAGGTGCCGACCGGTGTCTGGACCGACAGCCCCGCCTGCCAACAGCTGATGGCCAAGCAGGGCTACGCCGACTGCCGCGAGCTGCAGGGCCATCTGCTGCGTCACTGCCAGCGCTATCTGGCCGACAAGGGCAAGCGGATGATCGGTTGGGAGGAGATCCTGCACGGCGACAAGGTGAGCCGCAAAGCCGCCGTCTGTGCCTGGACCAGCTTCCAGGCGGGGCTGGACGCCGCGGCAGCCGGTTATCCGGTGGTGATGGCGCCCGCCCAGTCCCTCTATCTGGATCTGGCCTGGAGCGCCGATATTCATGAACCCGGCCTCTACTGGGCGGGGACCCTCAATCTGGAGCAGGTCTATGCGTGCGATCCTGCGCCAGCCGATTTCCATGCCAACGATAACATCCTCGGGGTGCTGAGCCCCTTGTGGTCAGAATTGATCACCAGCCGTGATCGTCTCGACTACATGTTGTTCCCGCGTATGCTGGCCACGGCCGAGGTGGCCTGGAGCGATCCCGCCCACAAGGGCTGGGATCACTTCGCCGCCCGCCTGCCGGGCCAGTTGCAGATTCTCGATCAGTTGCAGGTGCGCTACCGGATACCACAGAGGTAATGTTGTCTCTATTTTGGCGGCCAATCGGCCGCCTTTTTTCATTTCAGCCCCAGATATCCGATATTCCGCCCACTCCCCGCCCCCTTGCTCCCGGCTACGCCAAGAGGCCACAATGACCCATCCGAACAACAGCAACTACAGCAACAACAGGCATCCATGTTTCACCCCTCCCATGAAAAAGTGGCCAGAATCGAGGCGATCATCGCCCTGATCCCGGCTGGCAGAGTGGTCAGCTATGGTCAGGTGGCCGATCTGGCCGGGCTGCCCGGACGGGCAAGACTGGTGGGCAAGGTGCTGCGGGAAACCGATAAAGTACTGCCGTGGCATCGGGTGCTGGGCGCGGCGGGCACCATCTCGCTACCCAAAGGATCGCAAGGCTTTGCCGAACAGACGGGACGCCTGCAGCAAGAGGGGGGCGTGGTGATCGGGGGACGGGTCAGAATGAAGGAGTGGCAATGGCAGCCCGACTTGGCCGAGCTGCTTTTTCTACTGCCGTTTTGAGGGGGTCACTGCCGGATCACTCCAGCGGCGCCAGGATCTCTTCGCTGCGCACCTGCACCGGTATGGTCTCGTCCTCGCGCTGCAGCAGCACCAGCAGGCTCTGCCGGTCCACCTCCAGCACATAGGCCGCCCCTTCCCGGGTCATGCAGCTCATGCCCGGCCGGATCTCGTTAATCTCCATATCAACCTCCTTGTTACAACGCTACACTCCTTGCAGCTGTCTCAGTATACCGCTATCCATAAGCAAAGAGGCCCCATGTCGGGGCCTCTTTTCATCACGCTTTCTTCGGCTTGGGCAAGCTCTCTTGCCACGTACCGTTATCGTAGTGCGCGGTCCAACCGGTCGCCTTGCCGTTGACCTCGCTCATCACGTACTGCTCCTTGGTCTTGCGACTGAAGCGCACGATGGCGGGGTTGCCGTCCGGATCGGTGAGCGGGGCACCGGCCAGATACTTGTGCTTGGCGGAGATGCGGTCCTTGAAGCGTTGCAGCTCTTCCACCAGCGGCGCGCGGGTCTCGCGAGATTTGGGGAAGTTGCTGGCCGCCAGGAACAGACCGGCAGCCCCGTCACGCAGAACGAAGTGGGCGTCGGACTGGGTGCACTTGAGCTCAGGCAGCGGCACCGGATCCTCTTTCGGCGGCGCGATGTCGCCGTTTTTCAGGATCTTGCGGGTGTTCTTGCAGGTTTCGTTGGTACAACCCATGTACTTGCCGAAACGGCCGTTCTTGAGCTGCATCTCTGCTCCGCAACGGTCGCACTCGATGCTCGGCCCTTCGTAGCCCTTGAGCTTGAACTGGCCCTTCTCGATTTCATAGCCATCGCAGTCCGGGTTGCGACCACAGACGTGCAGCTTGCGACTGTCGTCGATGATGTAGGCATCCATCGCTGTGCCACACACGCCGCAGCGGTGCTTGGCGCGCAGCGCTTCGGTTTCTGCTTCATCACCGTCAGTGGTGGAGACGAACTCGTCGGCAGAGACCAGGTTGATGGTCTTCTTGCAGCGCTCTTTCGGCGGCAGGGCATAGCCGGAGCAGCCGAGGAACACGCCGGTGGTGGCGGTACGAATACCCATCTTGCGGCCGCAATCCGGGCAGTCAATATCGGTCATCACCATCTGGTTGGCACGCATGCCGCCCTCTTCGGGCGCCTTGTCGGCCTTCTCCAGCTCCTGGGTAAACTCGGCGTAGAAGGCATCGAGCACCTTCTTCCACTCCAGCGTCCCTTCGGCGATGCCATCGAGCTTGTCTTCCATCTTGGCAGTGAACTCGTAGTTCATCAGCTCGACGAAGTTCTCCACCAGACGATCGGTGACGATCTCGCCCATCTTCTCGGCGAAGAAACGACGGCTCTCGACTCGCACATAACCGCGATCGACGATGGTGGAGATAATGGAAGCGTAGGTAGACGGACGGCCGATGCCGCGTTTTTCCAGCTCGCGCACCAGCGCTGCTTCGGTAAAGCGGGCAGGCGGCTTGGTGAAGTGCTGACGGGGATCCAGCTTGACCAGTTTCAGTACCTCGCCCACGGTCACCGCAGGCAGCTGGCTATCTTCACCCTTGCGGCCCATCGGCGGCAGCGCCTTGGTCCAACCGGCGAAGCGCAGGGTACGGCCACGAGCCTTGAGCTCGAACTCACCCGCCTTGACGGTCAGGGTGGAGGAGTCGTACTGGGCCGGGGTCATCTGGCAGGCAACAAACTGACGCCAGATGAGATCGTACAGACGCATGGCATCCGGCTCCATGCCTTCCAGCATCTCGGACGTGACCAGCACGCTGGAGGGACGGATCGCCTCATGCGCTTCCTGGGCGCCCGCCTTGGAACCATAGAGATTCGGCTCGGCCGGCAGATAGGCTGCGCCATACTGCTCGCCGATATATTCACGCACCGCTTCAACCGCCTCTTTGCTGAGGTTGGTGGAGTCGGTACGCATATAGGTGATGTAACCCGCTTCATACAGACGCTGGGCCATCATCATGGTCTTCTTGACCCCGAAGCTCAGACGGGTAGAGGCCGCCTGCTGCAGGGTGGAGGTGATGAAGGGGGCTGAGGGCTTGGAGCCGGTCGGCTTGTCTTCCCGGTTCACCACCTTGTAGTCGACCCCTTCCAGGGCCGCCACGGCGGCGAAGGTCTCGGCCTGGGTTACCGGCTTGAAGTCGGCGCCGTTGCGGCTGACCACTTCCATCCGCAGATCAGCCTTGTCACCGGTCAGCAGATCGGCATTGAGATCCCAGAACTCGACCGGTACGAACGCCTTGATTTCGCGCTCTTTATCGACAATGAGGCGCACCGCAACGGACTGCACCCGACCGGCGGAGAGACCGCGAGCCAGCTTCTTCCACAAGAGCGGGGAGACCATGTAACCCACCACGCGGTCGAGGAAACGACGGGCCTGCTGGGCATTGACGCGGTCAATATTGAGTTCGGACGGCTGGGCGAACGCCTCCTTGATGGCGCTCTTGGTGATCTCGTTGAACACCACGCGCTTGTAGCGGCTATCGTCGCCACCGATGATCTCGCGCAGGTGCCAGGCGATCGCCTCTCCTTCTCTATCCAAGTCGGTTGCGAGATAGATGGTGTCGGCTTTCTCGGCCAGACTTTGCAACTCGCTGACCACCTTCTCCTTGCCGGGCAAAATCTGGTAGTTAGCCTGCCAGCCAGCGGTCGGATTGATACCCATCCGGGCAAACAGGGCCTTGCGATCCTTGGCAGCCTTCTCGGTTTCGCTCAACTTGATGCCGCGAATGACAGGTTTCTTGGGCTCGGTGCTGGCGCTGCCGCTGGTGGGCAGATCGCGAACATGACCCACGCTGGATTTCACCACGTAGTCCTTGCCCAGATATTTGTTGATCGTCTTGGCCTTGGCCGGAGACTCCACTATGACCAGTGATTTGCCCATGCTGTAACTATTATCCTCATTGCACCCGACGGGGTTGGTGTGCGGTTTTGTGGGGCTGTATAAGAGATTTGGCGCGAAAAAGCAATCTTGTGAGCAAATTTGCCTGACCAGCCCGAACCACACGGCTTCTTTTATTGCTTCTTTATTTATTAATGCGAAGGGTGCGGGCCAGACGCAACCGCTTTTTCAATTTTCTGCCATACCGCCCCTCTTTTTATATCTGAAACGACATAAAAACGTCTGCTGGTTACCGGCTTGTTACAAAAACATAAAATCTCTTTATAATGGCCCAACCCCGACGCATTGTGCGCGGAAGGAACCGCTACCCATCATAAAAATCGAAAGGATGTACTCAATGAAGCACTTCGAGGTCAATTTCGACGGTCTGGTCGGCCCGACTCATAACTATGCCGGCCTCTCCTACGGCAACGTTGCCTCCCAGAGCAATGCCCAGGAGGCTTCCAATCCGAAAGAGGCCGCCAAACAGGGGCTGCGCAAGATGAAGGCGCTGACCGAGCTTGGCATGACCCAGGGGGTACTGGCGCCACAAGAGCGTCCCGATCTCGCCACCCTGCGCCGCCTCGGCTTTAGCGGCAACGATGCCCGGGTGCTGGAGCAGGCCGCCAAACAGGCTCCCGCCGTACTGGCTGCCTGCTATTCGGCCTCCAGCATGTGGACCGCCAACGCCGCCACAGTCTCTCCCAGTGCCGATACCCAGGATGGCCGCATTCACTTCACACCCGCCAACCTGACCAACAAGTTTCACCGCTCCCTGGAGCCGGACGTCACGGGCCGTATCCTGCGCGCCGTGTTCAACAACGATCGCCACTTCAGCCACCACCTCCATCTGCCGGAAAATGATCACTTCGGCGACGAGGGCGCCGCCAACCACACCCGCCTGTGCCGTGCCTATGGCGAGGCAGGCGTCGAGCTGTTTGTCTATGGCCGCAGCGCCTTTGATCACTCCCGCCCGGCGCCGACGCGCTACCCGGCACGCCAGACCCTGGAAGCGAGCCAGGCCATCGCCCGCCTGCACGGCCTTGGCGAGGAGAGCGTGGTGTTTATCCAGCAAAACCCGGAGGTGATCGATCAGGGGGTGTTCCATAACGACGTGATCGCGGTGGGCAACCAGAACGTGCTGTTCTTCCACCAACAAGCGTTCCTCAACACTGAGGCGGTGCTGGCCGAGATCAGCGGCAAGTTTGGTGAGGGGGATCTGCACTTTATCGAAGTGCCGACCGCCGAGGTCTCCGTGCTGGATGCGGTGAAATCCTACCTGTTCAACACCCAGATCCTCACCCTGCCCAATGGCGAGATGGCGATCATCGCCCCCACCGAGTGCCGCGACAATCCGGCGGTCTCTGCCTATCTCGACAAGCTGCTAACGCAGGGTACCCCGATCAAGACGGTGCATTACATGGATGTGAAACAGAGCATGCGCAATGGCGGCGGCCCGGCCTGCCTGCGGCTGCGGGTCGCCATGAACGATCAGGAACTCGCTGCGGTCAATCCGGCCTGCCTGATCAACGACAGCCAGTTTGCTCGCCTCGACGGCTGGGTGGATCGCCACTACCGCGACCGCCTGACCCTCGACGATCTGCGGGATCCGGCGCTGGTGCAGGAGTCCCGCAGCGCACTGGACGAGCTGACCCAGATCTTGAGACTGGGTTCGGTCTACCCGTTCCAGCGCTAGATGTGAGGCCCGGGAAGACCGCCGACACTGGCGGCCTTCTCTTATCTGCCTCATGTTCAGCGCGATCGCCAGCTTGCACACATGCTGCTTTGTGCAGAAAAGCAGCGCACAACTTGCTGATAAGCTTGAATTTTGAGCTGGATGTATCAAAAAATCGACGAACAGTCATTTTTTACTGCCAGAAGCCTCATCAAGGGGTTCACAAAGCCTCTGGATCTGATAGTATGCGCCTCGCACTTGGGGAGGGGTTCCCGAGCGGCCAAAGGGATCAGACTGTAAATCTGACGGCTCTGCCTTCGAAGGTTCGAATCCTTCTCC